>JARRRH010000575.1:0-2501 GCA_037380925.1 Deltaproteobacteria bacterium
GGGTCGACTTCCTCGCTCAACCACAAGGGAAGCACAAACAATTCTTTTCGCAGGACGATTGATTGATTGGAAAGGGGTTCAGTTTCTGATTCGGGCCGTTCCTAAGGTTCTCGGCCAGAACCCGCACACCCGAGTCCTCATCATAGGCTCAGGCCCGGAAAAGGGCCGACTGATGGACCTTGCGGCGAAACTGAATGTTCAGGATGTGATAGAATTTAGGGAAGGGGTACCTCAGAAGGAGTTGGTGGGGTATTACTCTCTCGCGGATGCTTTTGTTCTCCCCTCCATCCGAAATGAGAAAGGGGAGACAGAAGGCTTAGGGGTTGTGTTACTGGAAGCCATGGCCTGCGGCGTTCCAGTCATAGGAAGCCGAGTGGGGGGAATTCCCGACATCATAAAGCATGGGGATACGGGCCTTCTTGTGAGGGAAAAAGATCCGGACGATTTGTCAGAAAAGCTCATTCTCTTGCTTTCAGACAGGGCATTGAGACAAAGGTTGATACAAAGGGGGCGCGAATTCGTGGAAGGGAATTTTTCATGGGACAAGATCGCAGAGCAGTTCATCAATGTATACCAGGAGGTGTTGAACAACACGTCGCCGTGAGCTATCTCTGCCAATAAGCTGCCTCAAGTTGTCTTCTAAAGTAATTCTCCGTGTGATCTTTCCCTTGCGGGATCTTCATGTCTTGATCTCCAGGAGAGAATTTCTTTGGGCTTGCCAGGCCGAGACTTCTCAGCGCTCGACTGGAGGACCCTTTCAAAAAGCTCTGAGGAGCGTTCCCATGAGCCTACAGAGCCGTAGTCGGCGCGACCAAGGGAGAGGAGCGCCCGGGTCTTGGCTGCAACATCCAAAGCGTCTTCGGACGCGGCAAGAAACTGTTCTCGATTCCCCAATATCCACTTTGTAGGTCCGGTTTCTGTAGCCACGACGGGGATCCGGCAAATCATCCCTTCATAGAGCTTCACAGGATAACTGAAACTCCCAAAACCCGACACTCTGTTCACAACGACCTGGACGTCGAGACTGTTCAAAAATAAGGGAATCAGGTGATCCGGCAAGTAGCCAAGATGCTGGAAAGCCGCGGGTACAGACAGCCCTCTTTCACGCCGGCCCGTCAAGACAAAATGAAGATCGGCATACCGAGATCGAAGGATTTCGAAAGCTTCAAACATCACCTCCACTCCCCGATTCCGAAAAATGGAACCGCAGTAGCCTACTATTTTCTTCCCAAGGGGAAGGCCTAATTCCTGTCGGCAGGTCTGCCTGTCCATGGGGCAAAAGTTGGGGTCGGGAGCCATGGGCACGACCGTCGCTCTTTTGTCAGTCCGGAAGGAGGCGAGGAGTTCAGCAAGATCAGGGCCGGCTGCGGTAACGACGGTTGCTTTGGAGAGGGCTTTCCGCCACAGGTGGTGCAAAGGCTTCAGCCAGGGTATGTAACTTTCGTAATTGTCGTAGGCGTCTATCACTGAAAGGATGCCGTACTTCTGCCCCAGCATTGCAGCGAGGATTCCGAAATAGGTATCGGAAAAACCGACCACCCAGTCCGGTTCGAGCTCTTCGACCAGGCGTTTTGCTCTAGCCACATAGGGAAAAGGTCCGGCAGGATAGAAGCTTTCCGAAATCCAGGTGAGCCCTTCCTTTTCGATCCTCGAGCAGGGTTCTTTTCTATAACTGAGGAGCAACAAGGTGACATCATGACCTTTTTGCGCCAGCGCGCGAGGAATGTGAAAGAAACGACCATAAGGTCTAGTCAACAGGTCTTTTCCCTGGGGTCGGCGCTTGCTGAGAAAGAGGAGTTTCATTATGGGCCCTTGTGTCACATTCAATGATTTTATCCTTGTGTGAATCCATGATATGCACTATTCTCGAAAAACTGCTCATTGCTTATCCGTAAGAATCACTTCGAATCAAGAAATCCCGGTAAGGCCTCACCACCTGCGTAAAATCAAAGTGTCGTGCCGCTTCAAAACAATTGGCGCGGTAAAAATCAAAGCGGTCCGAAATTTCTTTTAGTGCTTGCTTAATACCTTGGACTGAAGGCTCTGAAAGGAGAACGCCCGCGTTGAAGTCCTTCACGGAACGGAGCCCTGGGATATCGGTTCCAATAACAGGAACTCCGGCTGCATAATAGTTGAATACCTTTCCCGAGGGGCTGGAGAGATAGTTAAAGTCCTTTTTGGATATAATCCCAAAATCGTAAAGACAAAAACCTACCGAAAACCGGCTTAGAAAGCCAATGATTTTGTCCTGATCGACGTAGGTTTTATCAAGGGTAACTGTTCCCGTCTTTATGAGATGTCCATATCTCGCGAAAATTTTATCCCTAACGCGTTTTCTGTATAGAACGCCTTTTATTGTGAGCGTAACTCCGCCTGCGGCCAGTTCTTCAACAGCATCTAAGCAAGTGAAAATTCCATGCTCCGGCAAGATGTTGCCCAAGAAGACCAATCTACCGTCGAAGGATCTCTCTGCTTGGCTTTGGACATGATGACAGGGAAGC
>JARRRH010000576.1:0-3159 GCA_037380925.1 Deltaproteobacteria bacterium
AGGGATTCGCTCTCACCGTCCTCGACACGACTGATCCAAGGACCATACAGGCCATCGAGCAGGACCTTCCCCTGGAAAAAACCCTGTTCATCGTCGCGAGCAAGTCCGGCACTACTGCGGAACCGCTGGCCTTTGGAGAATACTTTTATGAGAAGCTCAAAGAACTGAAGGGAGATGAGGCCGGAGAGAATTTCGTGGTGATCACCGATCCCGGGAGTCCCCTTCTGCAAAAGGCAAAGGACAGGAAATACCGCCGTGCCTTCGTGAATTATCCGGACATCGGCGGCCGCTATTCCGCTCTCTCCTATTTCGGCCTTGTTCCGGCGGCTCTCTACGGCCTCGACGTGGAGGAGATTCTGCTTCGAGCCATGAGAATGATGCACGCCTGTGAATCGTGCGTGGAAGCCGAGGACAGTCCCGGGCTTGTTCTGGGAGCGGTGCTCGGAGAATTGGCCCTGAAAGGCAAAAACAAGGTCACATTGCTTCTCCCCGAGTCTCTATCGCCTTTGGGCATGTGGATCGAGCAATTGCTGGCGGAGAGCACGGGAAAAAACGGAAGGGGGCTCCTCCCCGTGGCCGGCGAACCCCTAGGCCACCCGTCAGTCTACGGGAACGACCGGGTGTTTGTGTACTTCCGCTTGAAGCAGGAACTGGATGAGCGGCTGGAGCGGAGTGTGGCTCGGCTCAACCAGGCAAACCAACCAATGGTAACCATCGAACTGGAGGACCGGAAAGACGTGAGCCAGGAATTTTTCCGTTGGGAAGTGGCTGTCAGAAAAAGGAGACCTGCCCGAGGCTAAGCCCTCACTGGTGGAAGGCCCTTTGAGCGTATATGGAGATTCCGGGGCCCAAGACCTGCGAACCTTTTTTTCCCATTTCTTTTCTCAGACTGCGCCGGACGATTATGTGGCTATATTGGCCTATCTCACCGAAGAGAGGGCTACGGAGAACGCTCTTCGTGCACTCTGCCAGGACTTACAAGAAAGATTTCGCATTGCCACGACACTGGGCTATGGTCCACGGTATCTCCATTCCACTGGTCAATACCATAAAGGAGGGCCCAACAAGGGCTTGTTCGTCCAGCTAACAGGTGGGCCCGATGCGGACCTAACGATTCCCCGAAGCCCTTACGGGTTCTCTGCTTTTCGCGAGGCACAGGCCCTAGGGGATTTCCAAGCCTTGAAGAAGCATGGCCGTCGAATCCTCCGAGTCCACCTGGGAGACGACGTGGGCCGCGGAATCGTCCAATTCAGGGAGACCCTGCAGGGAGCACTCGCCGGTGGAGGATCCGTATGAGTGAACCTCGCATTACCACCCTCTTTTTGGACATAGGCGGCGTTCTTCTCACCAACGGGTGGGATCGACGCATGCGCCGGTCTGCTGCAGAAACCTTCGGCCTGGACTTCGATGAGATGAACGAGCGGCATCACCTCACCTTCGACACTTACGAAGAAGGAGAACTGACCCTTGATGACTATCTCACCCGGGTGATCTTCTACGAAAACCGGCCCTTTACCCGTGAGGATTTCAAAGCGTTCATGTATGCCCGGTCGGAGCCGAAGTCCGACATGATCCACCTCATGACCAAGCTTAAGAAGCGCCACGGTCTTAAGATGGCCACAATCAGCAACGAAGGCCGTGAGCTCACTCTTTACAGGGTAAAAAAGTTCAACTTGGGCAGCTTCATTGATTTTTTCATTGCCTCCTGCTTCGTCCACTTTCGCAAACCCGATCTACGGCTCTACCGCCTGGCTCTTGACTGCGCTCAGGTCCTGCCTGAGGAAGGTTTTTACATTGACGATCGCAAGATGTTCGTGGAGGTGGCGGAAGGAATAGGCCTGAGGGGGATTCACCATACAGAGTATGATCGGACGCGTACTTCTCTGGCTGCGCTGGGACTTTCAGCCGATTAAATGAATCTATGGCGCCTTTCGGGGCTCCAAAACAATTGGGGGGATAGACAAATGACCGACAAGTCATGCGATATCGGGTTGGTGGGTCTGGGCGTCATGGGAAAAAACTTCGCCCTCAACATGGCCGACAAGGGTTTTCGCGTAGGAGTTTACAACCGGACGGAAGAAAAAACCCGGCGCTTCATGAAAGAAGACGGGGAACATCGCGCGATGGAAGCAGCCTATTCTCTGGATGCATTGGCGGGAATCCTGAAGAAACCCAGGGCGGCGCTGATCTTTGTTCCTGCCGGCCATGCGGTGGATGAGGTGATCAGCGACCTGGTGCTCAACCTCGAATCCGGAGACCTCATCATCGATTGCGGCAACTCTCACTTCAAGGATACAAACAGGAGGAAAGAATCCCTGGCAAAAGAGGGGATCCTCTTCCTTGGTATGGGTGTTTCCGGAGGGGAATACGGCGCCCGTCATGGGCCCAGCCTCATGCCGGGGGGGTCCGGAGAAGCTTATAAGCGGGTTCGCACAATCCTTGAAGCCTCCGCCGCACAGGTGAACGGGGAGCCCTGTGTCGTCTATCTCGGTCCCCGGTCAGCGGGACATTATGTCAAGATGGTTCATAACGGCATTGAATATGGGATCATGCAGCTTATTTCCGAGAGCTACGATCTTCTCAGACGGGGCCTGGGCTTCGAACTGGAGCGCTTGCAATCGACTTACCAAAGATGGAACAAAGGAAAACTGGAGAGTTACCTCATTGAAATCACGGCCGAGGTGCTGGAGCGCCGGGATGACAAAACAGGAAAGCCTCTGATCGACATGATTTTGGACCGGGCCCGTCAGAAGGGAACAGGGAAATGGACTTCCCAGGATGCGCAGGATTTGGAGTGTCCTGTACCCACCATCGATGCCGCCGTCGCCATGCGGAACATGTCGGATTTCAAAGAACAGCGCCAGGAGGCGGCTCGCGCTCTTTCCGTGCCCTCTGAATCTTTCAGCGGGGATCGGGAAACCTTCGTCCATGAGCTGGAAAAAGGGCTCTTTGCCGCTGTCCTCATCACCTATGCCCAGGGAATGAGTCTGCTGAAGCAGGCTTCCCGCAGCTACGACTACAATCTGGATATGGCGGCGGTGGCCCGTATCTGGAGAGGAGGCTGCATCATCCGAGCAGCACTGCTCGAAGATATTCGCAATGCGTTCCAGAGTCAACCGGACCTAGAGAATCTGATCCTTTCCTCTCATTTCGGCAAGG
>JARRRH010000577.1:0-2499 GCA_037380925.1 Deltaproteobacteria bacterium
GTTTTCTCACTCAGTTATCTCTGCGGCTGTTTTGGCGCTAGGTGCATGGATAGTCTTTGCTTTGGGCTTCAAAGCTGTCGATGCAGGAACAGCCGTTGCATTGGGGATTTGTTCTCACCTTGTCCTCGATTTGACAAGTCATGCCCGTGATGTTGTCATAATGCCATTTTGGACCAACAGGAAGTTTGGCCTAGGGCTTTACGAGAAGCCCCCTGTTGCCTTCGCGTTCGAGACAATCTATGGAATTTTCTGCTGGTGGGTGTACGGAGGAAGTACAGCGTTGTTCTGGATAATCGTGATATTTAATCTAGCCAACGCCTCCTTCTTTTTTAAGACAATACCTGGCCCGGAAAGGCTTATGGCGAATAAGCCGCCTTGGATTACCAGCATTGTTGGAGTGCAAATTATCGCGACGGCGGTACTTGTGGGGGTATTGAGCTGACACAATGTCATTGAGAGGGATTTCAATGAGTGACCCCCAAGACAGTGGACAGGGAGTATATAACGACCTTAAATAGTTAAATGATACGAGATGAAGTATACATATAGACTGTAGGAGGCGGGCAAAGGGCGGGAGGTGGTTGGTGAGGATGGAGGCTATAAGCTCCAGGAGTCTCCAGCTTCTTACAAGGGCATTTTGGGCCATGAAAATGAGGCTCTAAGGCTCGAAAACACCTACTTTTGGCAAGATAAGCTATGGATATCAACCGAGTAGCTTGGTCCGACCCCAGTTACAGAAAACAAAAGAACAATAGGAAATTCCAATGCTTCATTGGTTTATCGATCGTCGCCGAAAGAAGCTCACCCAGGCTCCTTTTCCTTCCTTATGGGAGGACATAATCCGCCGTAACGTTGCCCACTACTGTATGCTGGAAGATGCCGAGCGTGCTCACCTGCGTGCCTTGATCCAGGTGTTTATCGCCGAAAAAAATTGGGAAGGAGCTGGTGGACTGGAACTTACCGACGAGATCCGCGTCACGATCTCCGCTCAGGCCTGCCTGCTTCTTCTGGGCCTGCCCCACAACTACTACCGGAATGTCGAATCCATCATCGTCTACCCCTCTACCGTTGTTCCGCCTCAACGCAATCCAGGTTTCTTTGAAAATACATTCGCACCAGTAAAGGTTGAGCACCCTATTGTCGGGCAGGCGTTCCAGCAAGGGCCGGTAATTATTATCTGGGATGCAGCCCTGCGCGGTGGCCGCCATCCTGAGTCCGGTCACAACGTTATTTACCACGAATTCGCCCATAAACTGGACATGCTCGACGGTGCGGCCGACGGCACACCTCCACTGCGCGACCGGGCTGAATACCGTGACTGGGTCCTGACATGTTCGCGCGAATATCTACGTCTCAAAAACGACACCAAAAAGGGCAAAAAATCTTTCCTCAATGCCTACGGTGCGAGTAGCGAAGCGGAATTTTTCGCCGTCGCCACAGAGCAATTTTTCGATCACCCGCGGTTAATGATTGAGCATGCACCGGACCTTTATCGTGTTTTGCAGGAATACTACCGTCAGGATCCTGCCGAACGTGTGTCCCGGAATAGCTGCACGTAAAAAGGGGGTGGTGATGGGGGTCGGGCCACGGCAAGTATATGATATCGTGACCGATAGTGCTGAATAGACCCCTTGAAATGGGCCTATAACGAATTTTTCGGAGCCCAAAAGTCCCTTTTTCAAAGGATGAATCTATGGGGAGAGCAAAACGACATTTTATTCCAGGGTACATCTGGCACAGCCCAGTCAAATGATCTTCGAATTTAACGGGGTAAATCACTCATGGGTGCCATGGATGGGAGCAGGTCTTTTACAGAGAATGTGAAAATGCTCTTGGGCTTTAAAGCAAAAGGGAGGAAAGTGGTAGAAGGCAGTGAAGGGTATCAGCTCCGGGAGGCAGCCGGTCACTATAACGCTCTTTTCAGAGCCGAAAAAGACGATATAGCCCCTGAAAACACCTGGTCTTGGGTCGCAAACACTGAATAATCAACATCTTGTTGTGGCCCGACCCTAGGGCATTACCCTGCTGCAGCTGATATTGCAAAAACCGCCCGCCACAGCTGAGCCGCCCGTTGTGCCCAAGGAGAAGACAATGGGAAACACAGCCCAAACGGAGTACCGAGACGCCGTCTACCGCGCCCTTGAGCCGTTCCAGTTTATAGAGGAGATTCTCCGGGTGTATCTTGATCTCGCCATCCAGATCGCGAAGATCGAACTCGATCCCTATTTCCCCGTCAATCTCACGAAGAAAGATCTGAGCAAGCTCCCCCTCGGCAAGCTCGTTCAGATGTTCTCACAAGTCAACGGAAACACGGCCCTCCGAAGTGAACTTAAGAATGTGACGCCGGACAGAAACCACGTGGCACATCAGTCGATGCTATTCACACTCGGCGAGTTGGAAGACGATGCCCACATGTCGCGGCGAACTCAGGAGACCAACGCCATCGCGGACCACGCCAAGGACGTTCATGAGGCGCTGCTGGATGAACGCTACGAACTC
>JARRRH010000577.1:2580-4311 GCA_037380925.1 Deltaproteobacteria bacterium
TCTTAGCCCCCCATCCCCCACACCAGCCCTCATGCGGGTCTCCTTCGACAGGCTCAGGACAAGCTTACTACGGCGGTTCACAGAGACTATCGAGCCGTAGCTGGATAATGAATCTTCACCCACAGCTCTTTGACAGATGGAAGCCCTTGATCCTTGAGCCATTGATTGCTCATACCTGTCTGGGTAGCTAGAGTCCGGGCCAAATGCCAGGGTCCTTTTCGGCTTATGGCTGCTGAGCCTGGAAACGTCACGCTCGACCCGAAGGCGGTGCACTCATTAGGGAGTTGCGCCAGACAGCCAGAAACGGTAAAATATTGCCTATAAAGTGGATTATGGCATGCCAACCGGAAATATATTGTCGATTTATGGGCCTGGCTTGGCCTCCCCAAATTAATCGGCAATATCTTACCGTTTAAAGCCAATACAGGAGGCTAATCGGTAACAAATGGCCTATACGATCGATTTTGCTACGGCGACAAGTGATCAGATAGAGACGGCCCTGTGCAAACGATTGGAGAGCATAAGGCTTTCCCGCAACATAACGCAACAGCAGCTCGCCGAGGAAGGCGGAGTCTCGACCAGAACCATAAGAAGGCTGGAAAAAGGACAAGGGGTTTCGCTGGACACATTCATTCGCGTCCTCTCTGCACTGAGAATCCAGCATAGTCTCGAAAGTCTACTGCCCGATCCCACCGTGAGGCCGATCGAACGGGTCGGACTAGGAACGGGAGAGCGCAAGCGCGCACGTCCCGTTCCTGTGAGTCAAGAGCGTCCAGCGTGGTCGTGGGGCGACGAAGAGGACGACCATGAACAATGACGCACGAGTATTACTCTGGGGGAGTTTGATCGGCGCCGTCACTTGGCTTGAGGACCGGGAGATCGGGGTCTTCCAGTACTCGCCCGACTTCCTACGGAGCGGCATCGAACTGTCCCCCATCTCGATGCCGCTTGCTGAGTTCCCCTACGAATTCCCGGCGCTTGCAAGGAACACTTTCAAGGGACTGCCAGGGCTTCTTGCCGACTCCCTGCCAGACAAATACGGTAACGCTATCATCGACGCTTGGCTTGCATCTCAAAATCGCACCGCCGCGAGCTTCCACCCAATTGAACGTCTCTGTTATATCGGAAGTCGGGGCATGGGGGCGCTCGAGTTCGAGCCAGCCACCCTCGGTCCACCAAGTAGCAAACGAGCAGTCGAGGTAGCAAGCTTGGTCGACCTCGTCAACCAGATTCTCGACGAGCGCGCCAGCCTTGGAGGTGTGTTCTCCGGTGACGACGATCGTGAAGTAATCAACGACATATTGCGCGTTGGGACCTCCGCTGGCGGTGCAAGGGCTAAGGCCATCCTGGCCTGGAATCCGGAAACCAACGAATTCCGCTCGGGCCAAGTTGATGTAGGGACAGGTTTCGAACATTGGGTAATGAAATTCGACGGCGTTTCCAGCACCAGAGATTCCGAGATAGCAACCCCAATGGGCTACGGAAGGATCGAATACGCCTATCATTTGATGGCTCTCGAGGCCGGCATAGAAATGATGCCCTGCCGCCTTCATCAAGAAAGTGGCCGAAGTCATTTCATGACGAAGCGGTTCGATCGAACCGCCCGGGGAGGGAAGCTTCACATGCAATCCCTCGGAGCCTTGGCCCACTTCGACTACAGACAGCCCGCAAGTTATTCCCACGAACAAGCGATCCAAGTGATTCAGCGCTTGGGCCTTCCTCGGAAGGACG
>JARRRH010000578.1:0-3016 GCA_037380925.1 Deltaproteobacteria bacterium
CGGTGGACAAGAGAAAAGTCTTTCCAGGTGAAACCCTTCATTTGGAAGTCGAAGCCGTGAACAAGAAGTTTATGCCCGTGTGGGTTCAGACACGGGTGAATCCGGGCAGTTCTTTTAGGCTCTTGTCGGAAGAGGAGCCCTTCACAAGGGAAAGTGGTCTGCTGTGGTATCAAAAGGTTTGCTTCCGATGGGAGCTCATGGCCCAACGAAGAGGGGTTCATCAAACAGGGTCTCCTGGTTTCAAGGTGGGAGACCTTTTAGGGTTTTTTCCCAGGGAAAGAGAAGCTGAGGCGGGGCCGCCGGTCATTGTGTACCCAAAGCTCGTGCCCTTGAAACCCCTGCCGGTTGCGAGGCGCGACTTTTTCGGAGTTCCAGGCGCTGAAAGCCCTGTTCAGGATCCCGTCTATATCCTTGGCACCAGAGAGTATCAGGCCTGGCGGCCCGCGAGGTTTATTCACTGGAAGGCAAGTGCACGGCACAACCGACTCGAGGAGAAGGTCTTCGAGCCTACGGAGCGAGGAAAAGTTCTGCTCCTCCTCTCCGTGGATGACTTCGCGAAAAACGGGGCAGCCGATCCTCCTCTCCGTGGATGAATTCGCGAAAAACGGGGCAGCCGATCCGTTCGAGGAAACCCTTGAAGCCGTAGCATCCCTGGCCGTCCGGCTGGACCGGAAAGACTGTTCCGTGGGACTGGTGACAAATGGTATGGTCGTAGGAGGGGGGGCCACAACGGTACCGGTAAGGAGGAACCCCCAGCAGCTGCCGGCGCTGTTGGAGGTGCTTGCAAGGCTGCACATGGATTCAAAAGAGACACTGTTGGACGTGTTGCTGGGACGATCCGGCCTTTTTCCGGGAGTTAGTTGCGTGCATTTCTCCTTTCAAGAAGCGCAGACGACTGTGGCAACAGAGCATTATTTGTTTCAGAGGAACACGCCTGTGGTGTTTTTCGTGAGCCGGCACTCTGCTGCTTCCGAGAAAGAAGCCCTGAAGCTGAGAAGCAGGCTTCACAGCTTGGATGAACTTGTTGTGAAAAAGCCCGGGGACTCATTATGAGGGGAAAAAACGTGCCTTTGCTCACAGCCGGTGCCGGTATGGAGATCAGTTGGCTCTATGCCTGGGCCAATTTCGTGATGGTTGCCTTGTTTAATCAGCCATTCGCGCTGGTGGAGGGCCTTTGCGTTTTTGCGCTGGCCGTAGCGCTGACCTTGATCTGTCAGGGAAGAGGTTGGCGTGTTGTCTATGTCCTGCTTCTTCAGGTTTTGGGAGCGGTTTTTGCCACCTTGTGGCTGATTCATTTCTTTAGCTACCCGTCATACCCTTATTTGGACCTTGCTTGGGTGCTTGCGTGCTTCGGGAGCTCGAGAGGGGTTGTGGGGTGGCTTTACTTGGCCTTGATTGCTTTCTTGGCCGTTCTGTATTGGACAGAGGGGGTGAGATTTGCCAGAAGGTCGGACGATTACCTCAGCATCTGTGCCCGCTTTGATCTCGGTGTGTCAGCGCTCTTTTTGCTTTTTCTGATAAAATTCATGTTTCTCCTTAAAGGGGCCGTTGTCATTCACGAGCGTGTTTCAACGTTCATGGTGTTCCCCTTTTTTTGTTTTGGTTTAACCGCTGTCGGGTTGGCCCGCAATCGAAGTGAGGGCAAAAGGGAATTCCTCAAGGGCTATCGCGGTGTGGGGGTGATCCTGAGTTTTACCGCGGCTACATTACTGATTGGTACGGCCGGGGTAACGCTTTTTTTACCCTACTTGACTAAAGCTGCGGAGATGGGATACGGCGTCATGCAAAAGACGGCGGAGCCACTGGGCCCTGTTCTGATCACGATTTTGCGGTTTCTTTTTGCGGGTCAGCGCTTTCGAGGGGAGCCTCAGCCTAAATCCGCCGAGCACATGGCGCCGGAATTCGGTGCCGGCTCTGAAAGCGGTTGGTGGTCCCAACTTCTGGAAAAGGTCGTGGGTTGGGGGTTTTTGGGAGTACTGGGGGTCATCCTGTTGGTTGTTTCCGGCATAGCTGTCTGGTACCTTGTAAAGTGGCTTCTCTCAAAAACGGAACGAGGTGGAAAAAGGTCCACTAAACGGCATGGGCTCTCGGACTGGATTGTACGGATGCGGGCATTTTTGTTCTTCCTTTGGGAAAAGGCCTTGCTCCGGCTTAGAGGCTTTGCAAGGGCTCTTCAGCTCTATGGCGCTCTCCTTCGTTGGGGGCGTCACAGCGGCTTGCCCGCCCTTGCGAGCGAAACGCCCCTGGAATACGGGTGGCGCTTGAGCCACCAGTTCCCGGCCCTAGGAAATGAGATCCATACCATTATTGAGGCTTTCAACCAGGAAGTCTATGGAGAAACCCTTCTTACGGATCAGCAATTGGCTTATGCGCGACGGGCTTGGCGAAGACTGTGTAGTCCTTCGCAGTGGCCTTCCAGACTGAGGTCTTGGTTTTTTCAGCCAACCACGGATGCACTCATAAAAAGCGGGCTCCAAACGGCGGAGAATGCCGGGGACGCGGTGGAAATCGTACAAAACTGACTAGTTGTCTCCGCGACTCCGGTGCGCTAGGCGGTGAATTCGCCCGGTAGAGTTTATCAGCCATTGATTCAGTGAAAAAAATAGGATAGTCTCTCAGAATCTGGACCGTTATACCTCGATGGAGGAGAGCATCCATGGCAAACGAAGATAGGTTGAAAGGAAAAAGAGTCCTGATCGTGGATGATGAGCCGGATGTTTTGGGAATCCTCGAAGACCTTTTGGACATGTGTGAGGTTGTCAAAGCCACGAACTTTGAGGACGCAAAGACGCTTTTAGAGACTCAACACTTCGATTTGGCCATCCTGGACATCATGGGAGTGAGCGGCTACTATCTCCTGGGTATTGCCAATGACAAGAAAGTGATCGCTGTGATGCTGACAGGACTAGCGCTGAAACCTGAAGAAATCATGAGATCATAAAAAGAGGTTGACGCCTATTACGTACCCTTGGATAATATGATGCATATCAACACATTCCTATACTACTTATTTGAA
>JARRRH010000579.1:0-3426 GCA_037380925.1 Deltaproteobacteria bacterium
CAGGGAAAAAATTCTCCGACAACACGAGCAACGCAAGTACGTAGCGAGAAGGCTTGTTGACCTTTTGGAAAAAGATCGCCGAGACGTGGCCATGTTCCTTCACGACGAGATCGGTCAAACCCTGACAACCTTGAAGATGGATCTTGAAATCGCGGAAAACCGGTTCGAAGATTCCACTCTCGTCCGGGAAAAGCTGGGAGCGGCCAAGCAGAAGGCGTTGGAGGCTCTGGGTTTTACGAAGCAGGTCGCCGCACAACTGAGGCCCAGCACCCTGGATACACTGGGCTTCCTGCCCTCCATACGCTCTCTCATTTCCGCTATTGAGGAGGTGGCGGATTTCGAGATCCATTTCTTCGCTAAAGGCCTTCCTGACCGGCTGGAGAGTGAAAAAGAACTGGCCCTTTACCGCATTGTTCAGGAATCCCTGAACAATGCCCTCAAACATTCAGGTGCGGGTGAGATTTTTATAAATCTCACTTGCAGGGACGGTGCTGTCCAGCTGACCGTGGAAGATGACGGGAGAGGTTTTGACTGCGAGCAGGTAGCCAGCGGGACCCACGGCAAAGGAAGTCCGCTGGGCATTAGTATTATGCGAGAGAGGGCAGCCCAGTTCGGCGGGAGCTTCAGAATCGAATCCCAGCCAGGCAAAGGCACCCAGGTGATGGTGGAAATACCAATCTAGGGAATCAAAGAATTCATGGGACGCCCCAGTTGAATACGCTACGCTGCCACTTCGTGATCGCTAAAATCGTTGAAACCGTTAAAGTCGTAGAAACCAGTTAAACCTTCACTCTTTTTTTGTGTTTTTGTGTTTTCGTGATTAGAGTTTTTCTCTGATAGCTCAGCGGCTCTAGTCCCACCTCAAGTGGGACGGGCGAGAGAAAAAGATTCGGATTTCGGATTTCCCCCAGGAGGGTTGTCATGGTTGAAAAAAAGCGAAGCCCAAAGAAAAAAGGAAGGGAGGAAAAAGGAGGAAAGGGCGAGCCTAAAGGCACCGGCAACGGCAAGCATTCGGAGCAGGAGCGGGCGGAGCAGGAAGATAAGAGGACCTTCCAGGAGAGAAATTCCGGGGGGGAGGCCCAAGCGGAGAATCCTTCGCGCAAGAGAACAGGAAAGGGGCGGTTTCCCATCGTGGGAATCGGGGCTTCTGCCGGGGGGCTCCAAGCTCTGGAAGCTTTTTTCGATGCTCTACCCGCCGACAGCGGGCTCGCCTTTGTTGTGATCACCCACACTGACCCGGAGCACGAAAGCCTGCTCCCGGAACTCCTAAAGAAAAAGGCAAAAATCCCGGTCAAACTCATCCAGGAGGCCCTTGCGGCAAAACCTGACACCGTCTACCTGCCGCCGTCCAACCGCGATCTGATTCTCAAGCAAAGGAAGTTTCACCTGGAGAAGAGGCCCGCCAAATATGGAATACATATGCCCGTGGACCTCTTTTTTAAACACCTGGCTGAAGACGTGGGCGATCTGGCAGCCGGCGTCATTTTGTCGGGCACCGGGACCGACGGCACCCAGGGGCTTAGGCTGATCAAAGAAAAAGCCGGGGTAGCGGTCGCTCAAGACCCGAATTCCGCCCGGCACGGGGGAATGCCGGGAAGCGCCATAGAGACAGGGCTGGTGGATTACGTTCTCCCCCCATGGGAAATACCCCAATGTTTGATCCAGTATTTTAAACATCCAGCAGCCATTCAATACAAACACGCTGACAAAGATCAAAAAACGCCCGATCCTTTACGCCGGATCCTGACCCTGCTGGCCAACCGCACCCGGCACGATTTTTCCCTTTACAAGGAAAACACCTTGATTCGCCGTATCGAGCGCCGCATGACTGTCACCCGCTCTCGAAACGCATTAGACTACCTTAAGACCCTGCACGAGGACCCCAAAGAAGTACGCGCCCTGTTTCAGGATCTGCTCATTGGGGTCACCAATTTCTTCCGGGATCCGGAGACCTTTGCCTATTTGAAACAAGAGGTACTTCCGGGACTCATTTCTGGAAAAGAAGATGGGGCCTTACGGGTGTGGGTACCAGGCTGTGCCACCGGGGAGGAAGCCTACTCTGTAGCTATCATCCTTCAGGAGTGTTTGGAAGAAAAAGAGAGCTACCGGCAATTTCAAGTTTTCGGAACGGACATTGACTCCCATGCCATCGAAAAAGCCCGCCATGCCAGCTACATACAAAACATAGTCTCCGATGTGAGCCCCGAGCGCCTCAACCGTTTTTTCACCAGAGAGGACAGCATGTACCGGGTCAAATCGGATATCCGCGAAAAGGTAGTGTTTGCCGAGCAAAACCTCCTGGCAGATCCGCCGTTTTCAAAGCTGGATCTTCTAGTGTGCCGCAACCTCCTCATCTATCTCAAACTGGAGGCCCAAAACAGACTGATTCCACTCTTCCACTATGCCCTACGCGACGGCGGCATCTTATTCCTTGGTACCTCGGAAGGTGTGGGCCCACATCATGATTTTTTCGAACAGGTGAGCAAGCATTACAACATCTTTCGAAAGAAGAACCACCTGATCCACCCTCAGCTCCAGTTCCCTACGGCATCCAGAAAGCTCGAAGGAAGCACTCAAAAGCAGGAGGCCGACAAGGAACCCGAAAAGCTGGGACCGAGTCTCGGCCGGACCGTGGACAAAGTGTTGATGGAGGAGCACACCCCTGCCTGCGTGGTTGTGAACCAGAGGGGCGAAATCCTCCATTTCCACGGGCATACGGGCAAATATCTGGAGCCGGCGCCTGGGGCGCCCACTTTACAGATTGCGGACATGGCCCGGGAAGGCTTGCGCTTTGTGCTTTTATCCGCCTTGCGCCGGGTAAACGAAGAAAACCCCGAAATTCGCGAAAAAGGGGTGAAAGTAAAGACCAACCATGAGTTCCAGCGGATTGACCTTGTGGTAAAGCGCTTAAACGAACCGCCACTAAAAAATTGCCGGATGGTCATTTTCGAGGAACTTCCCCAACCAGCCGAAATAGAACAAAGGCCGGAAAGCCGCCGGCCCGCACAGCAAGACACCCGAAGGGTACCGGAGCTTGAACGGGAGCTGATGCGGTTGAGACAGGATTACCGGGGCGCCATCCTCGAGAGAGGAGCTTAATTCGCTCAATGAAGAACTCAACACGGTAAATAGCGAACTGACCGGAAAAATTGCGGACTTGAGAGACGCCTATAGCGCCATAAATTCCGTGCTCAACCACACGCAGGTTGCGGTCGTCTTTCTGCACAACCAATTTCGCGTTAAGCGCTTTACCCCTGAGGCGAAAGAACTGCTCAACGTGATGGACTCGGATGTGGGACGTCCCTTGGACCACTTGGCCCACAACCTGGAATATGAGAATCTTGGGGAAAGGGTGCGTCAGGTAGTGAGAGACCTGTCGAGTGTCGATGAGGAAATACGTACCAAGGATGGGAGCTGGTACCGCAT
>JARRRH010000580.1:0-4042 GCA_037380925.1 Deltaproteobacteria bacterium
TTACTCTCCTTCGCCAGAATGCCCCGTGGCTTGCCACGGGGATGAATGGCGAGGAGAGCCCTCCGAAGCTTTAGCGAAGGAGGGCTGATGGCTATGGAGAGTTCCGCCATCCTTTTCAGGATGCCCCGCGGCTTGCCGCGGGAAGGCTTCACTAGATGAAAGCAGGGGCAATGACAAAGTCCAAAATCCCAATGTCAAATAAATGTCAAAGCCCAAAATCCAAAACATTTGGCATTTCAGCTTAGAGCTTTGGCATTCGACCTCTGTGCCAAGGCTGACAAGCCCGGTTTGATCAATCAGCGATTTTGCCATGAATTTTCATACAAGACGACAGAAGACAGAGAAGAGAGGGCGGGAAATAGAAGGCGCTAGCTGAACGGCCAGTGACAAATGACAAATGGCTAATGACGAATGACAAATGACCATTGGTTTATAACGCGATAGTCATGACAAAGGCAAAACGATACCGCATGGGGTTGGCCCTTGGAGCGGGAGGGGCGCGGGGTTTGGCGCACCTGGGGGTCCTGAAGGTTTTTGACCAGGAAAAGATCCCCGTGGACATCATTGCCGGCACAAGCATCGGGGCGCTGGTGGGAGCGGCTTATGCGAGCGGCATAAGCCCTGAGGAACTGAGAGGGAAAGTGGAGGAATACCTCAAGAGTCCCGATTTTCAGAGCTCAGCAATCAAGGCAATCGAAGACGCCCATGCTCGCGGGGAAATGGGATTGGGACAAAAGATTCAGCACTATGTCAAGAACCGTTACTATCTTGTTCAGGCATTGTTCAGGCCCGCTATTCTCTCCAAAGAGGATTTCGAGGCTATGATCCATCACTTCATTCCCGACATGGATATCGAGGCCACCCGGATTCCCTTCCGGGCGGTTTCGACCGACCTGGTAACGGGCGAACAGATCGTGTTCTCAAGAGGGTCGCTCAGACAGGCGGTCATGGCGAGTTGCGCCATGCCGGGTGCCATCGAGCCTTTGCGGGAGGGAGACATGCTTCTGTCCGACGGGGGGATCATTTGCCTTGTTCCCAGCTCGGTGATCAGAAAAGAAGGTGCGGAGGTGGTGGTTGCTGTGGCGGTGGACCGGGATATTTGTACGGAAATGGAATTCCGGACGGCCATGACCATCTATGCCAGGGTGTGCGATATCATGGCGAACAGACTGAAGACCCATGAATTGATGGATGCCGATATCATTATCAGACCGGAAGTGGGAGATTTGCACTGGTCTGAATTCTCCCAGGCGCTTTCCTTGGTGGAGTCAGGAGAGCAGGCTGCCCGGGAAAGCCTTGAAGCGATTCGCCATGCCATGCCGGGCAGAAAGAGATGGTTCACTTTGAGGCAGATACTGCGCTCGTGCCGCAAGCAGGAGGGCTAGACCTGGAACGAGTTTTATGAGAACCTGGTGGACAGCATGGCTCAAGGAATAGGTGACATCATGAAATTCTTTTCATGGACTGCATTTCAGGGTTTCATCAACAACGTGAATCCTGACTACATTGTGTACGCCGGAGCCGTGGGCCTCTTGCTCGGTTTTCTTTTTCTCATCTCTTTCCTGTACCGTCGCATCCGCCGGCTCACTCGCCTGGCAGCCAGAAGAAGGACCGTCTACCCGGGTGTCCTGGCGAGCCTTCGGAACCTCATCCTGATCCTGGTCTGGGTGTCTGTGTTCGGCATGATCCTTTTTTTGGGCGCCTTCCTCAGAGCCTACCACGCCTTCACTTACGAAGAGCCTGTTGCTGAGATTCTCACCGAGCCGCTGGACATCACCAAAACAACCCGGGTGTGGTTGGTCCAGTATTTACCTACCCACCAGGTGAGCACGCGACAGTTCTTGGTCAGGGGAGATCAATGGATGATCGAAGGGGACATCCTGAAATGGGACCACTGGCTAAATTTCTTGGGGCTGAAGACCCGTTACAGGTTGACGCGATTGCGGGGAAGGTATCTCGAGACGGAGATGGAGATTCGGCACAGACCCACCGTCTATTCGCTGGTGAAAGAAGAGAATCATCCGCTCTGGAGATATCTGTACCTCTACGGGCATCAACTGCCCTTTGTGAGCACCGTTTACGGCAATGCCGCTTTTCAAACCTCCACCGAAAACAAACGCTATTTCCTCTACGCGGGAACTTCCGGGTTCCTGGTCAGGGAAGGTGAAGGTTAACCGTAGCTCCCGGACTGACTCGCGTACGTCTTTCCGTAAAGGTCAACATGAACTTTTTGATATTCCAGGCTTTCTTTGTCGTGGGGCCGTTTCTTTTCGTCCGGATAGCCTACGGCCATAATCGCCTGCACTTTCATGTTCGCAGGTAAGCCGAGAAGTTCCGAAATGTAGGCTTCCGCTGTATTCGTCTCACGGTGCATTCTTTCCCTGATCTGTATCCAGCAACCTCAAAGGCCTATGGATTCCGCGGCCAAGTGGATAAATATGGACAACAACGAATTCCCAAGGATTGCTTCCCATGGAGGATGGGGCACGCAGAGCGGCCTCGATCAGCACATCCAGCTTCTCAGGCTCAACCGGCTTGTTTTGAAATTTCCGGATGCTTCGTCTTTTTTGAACGAGCGGCAAAAACATAAATGATCTCCTTGCTTTTTTTAGGTGCAATGTACATCATTTTTCCGCACCGGAAAACAGAAAAGCGGGAGGAGTGGTGAAAAATAAAGGGCAAGAGAGGCCATCGCGTGCTGGTGTGAGGGCAGTGTTTTCAGGATGGATTCTCGAATCCGTGTTTCGGTTGCTTCGTTGGCGCGCGGGGCTGCAAACGCGTAACGTTCAGGTGGATGACCACCGGTGGGTCTATCTGGAGGGCGGCAAGGGAGAGTCCATCCTCTTCGTCCCCGGGTTCGGCATGGAAAAGGACGGCTGGGGAAGGTTCCTGATGCCTTTCAGCAAATCCTACCACCTGGTTGTGCCTGATCTGCCGGGATTCGGCGAGAGCTCTCGTCTCCCTTCGGCAAATTATGGTGTTTCCACCCAGGTCGAGCGCTTACACCGCTTTGTGGAAACCATAGGCCTGCGGTCTTTCCATCTGTTGGGCGTCTCTTTGGGCGGGTACATCTCAGGCTGTTATGCCAGTCAATACCCGGAGAAAGTGAAAAGCCTGGCCCTGATGGACACGGCAGGCATTGAGTCCAGAATACCGAGCTATGCGATGCAGCTTTACCGCAAAGAAGGGAAAATCGTGCTCCTTTACAGGACTATCTTTTGGAAAGCCGGCTACCCAAAATTTCGGCAAGGACGCTCGTTTTGTGGGGAGAGAATGACTTGATGGTCCATGTATCCAGCGTGGAGAAGCTTCGGGAAGGGATTTCTAACAGCCGGGTAATCATTTTCAAGAACTGCGGGCATGTGCCCTTTTTTGAAAAACGGCGGGAGACGGTCCGGGCTTACAAGGCCTTTCTCGGGACCTTGCGGGATAAGAGCCTGAAATTTACCTGAACCGCACCCTTGACACTCCGCTGAGTGCTTCCTAATTTTAAAAATGTTTCACTTTCAGTGGTCTCCAAAATAACTCTAAAATGAGCTTTTTAGTTGCATAAGTGTTTGTTTTTACACGATGGGTGATTTTACTCTCCTTCGCCAGAATGCCCCGTGGGTTGCCACGGGGATGAATGGCGAGGAGAGCGCTCCGAAGCTTTAGCGAAGGAGGGCTGATGGCTATGGAGAGTTTCGCCATCCTTTTCAGGATGCCCCGCGGCTTGCCGCGGGGAGGCTTCACTTGCAACGCAGGGGCATGGGGATCAGACCCCCATGCCCCTGCAACATCGCGAAACCGTTTTTCGACACGAATGTTTCATTTTATTCCGTTTCCAAACTCGGCTGGATGGGGTGGCCGCGAGTTTGTGGGACGGACGCCCGCTGGAACGTCGTCCATGGTTCGAGTCGGTTTGTCGACCACGCGGGAAGCCAGGCGGTTATTGATCTTTTCAGCAACCAAGTTCGATTCGTGCCCTGCGACAAGGGAGGAGAGGAGGAGTTGAAGCAGTGAAAACATATGACCTGATTGCCGTGGGCACGGGTTCCGCCAT
>JARRRH010000581.1:0-3634 GCA_037380925.1 Deltaproteobacteria bacterium
GAGAACAGTTCCTCGGTGACTTCCTCAGATGTGAGCTCTCCCGCCTCGATTTTCCTGCCCAGCTCTCGGGCTGTGTCACATATCTCCTGCCTTCCTCCATAGCTCAACGCAAGGGTAAGCACCATGTCGTGATTCATGGCTGTCTTCTCGCCGGTTTTCTCAAGCGCTTTTTGCACGCCCCTGGGCAATTTGTGAATCCTTCCGATGGCCTGAAACCGTATTCCGTTTTCAAGCATTTCCTTGAGTTCGGATTTGAGGAAGCGTTTGAGAAGACCCATGAGCGCTTGGATTTCGTACTTCGGCCTTTTCCAGTTTTCCTCGGAGAAAGCGTAAAGCGTGAGAAATGCGATCCCCAACTCCCTGTTTGTCCTGACGATTTCCCTCACCGAATCCGCCCCCGCTTCATGGCCGCGGATTCGGTTCAAAGAACGCGCCTTGGCCCATCGGCCGTTGCCATCCATAATGATAGCCACATGTTTGGGCAATTTCCGGGAATCAAGCTTTACCATGATGAGAAACTTGGGGCTCTTTTTCTCTGAAAGAGGCTGTCTGGAGGGGTTGATCAGAATTCCATGATCTCTTTTTCTTTTTCGGCGGTAATCTCATCGATCTTCTTGATGTACTCATCCGTTACCTTCTGAACCTCTTCTTGGGATCGGAAAAAATCATCTTCTGATATCTCCTTTTCGTTTTTCAATTCCTTGAGCAATTCATTGGAATCCCGACGGTGGTTTCGGATGGAGATTTTGCCCTCTTCAGCCATTTTCTTCGCTACCTTCACCAACTCTCTTCTCCGTTCTTCTGTGAGGGGCGGTATGGGAATCCGGATTATCTTGCCGTCATTCATGGGTGTCAAACCCAGTTCGGATTTCAAGATAGCCTTCTCTATTTCCCCGATGATGGACTGATCCCACGGCTTGATCGTGATTAGGCGACTTTCGGGAACAGAGAGGGAAGCCACTTGCTCTAACGGCATCTGCGTCTCATAACAGTCCACTTTGATACCGTCCAAAAGAGCTGTCGAAGCCCTGCCGGTCCTTATTCTCGTAAATTCCCTCTTCAGCGCATCGATGCTCTTGGCCATCTTCTGCTGGCATTCTGAAAGGATCTCATCGATCATCACCTTTCCCCCGAGATCAGTGTCCCCACTTTTTTTCCTAGAACAACTTTTCTGATGTTACCCCTTTTCAGGAGATTGAAAACGACAATGGGGACATTGTGTCCCATGGCGAGCGCCACGGCGGTCATATCCATTACCTGGAGATTGAGTTTTAAAACCTCCTGATAGGTCAGATTGGAAAAGGGCTTAGACGTGGGACCCTTTCGGGGATCTGAAGCGTATACGCCGTCCACTTTGGTCGCTTTAAGCAGGACTTCGGCATCGACCTCCATGGCTCGCAACGCAGCGGCCGTATCCGTGCTAAAGTAAGGATTGCCTGTCCCGGCCGCGAGGAGCACTATACGGCCTTAGTTGAGATGGGTTAAGGCTCTCCCCCGAATGTAAGGTTCTGCGATCTTGTTCATATCTATGGCGGTCATAACCCGCGTTTCAGAGCCCTTCTGTTTGAGCGCTTCTCCCAAAGCGAGGGCATTGATCACCGTGGCCAACATTCCCATCTGGTCTGCCGGTACGCGGGTCAATCGGTAAGCCGACGCATTCAGCCCCCTGAAAATATTCCCACCGCCGATAACCACGGCCACCGCCACCCCGCGTTTATGAACGCCGTAAATTTCGCCGGCCACCGTGTTGAGCACTCTGGGATCGATGCCAAAGGATGATTCCCCCATCAAGGCTTCACCGCTGAGTTTGAGCAGTATCCGCCTGAACCGGGGCTGATCATCGGTCATCCGACTCTCCTAACTGAAACCGCGCGAATCGCCTGATCACCACGTTCTCGCCGGTTTTTGCCATGACTTCGTTCAGCAAATCCTGGACCGTCATATCCGGGTTCTTGACGTAGGGTTGCTCCAAAAGGCAAGCCTCCGAGTAGAACTTCTTCATTTTTCCGTCCACAATTTTCTCGATGACCTTCTCAGGCTTACCCGACTCCTTGGCCTGAACTGAATAGATCTCCCTTTCCTTCTCGAGAAGATCCTTGGGCACGTTGTCCCGGTCTATGGCCACAGGATTGGTCGCTGCGATCTGCATGGCCACATTTTTTACAAATTCAGTAAAATCTTCCGTTTTCGCGGAAAAGTCGGTCTCGCAGTTCACTTCTACGAGCACCCCGATTTTACCGCCACCATGGATGTAAGACTGAACCTGCCCGTCGGAGGTCGCTCGGCCTCCCCTTTTCTTTGCTGTGGCGATCCCTTTTTTTCTCAGGTAGTCCACGGCTTTTGAGACATCCCCTCCAGATTCCTGGAGGGCCTTTTTGCAGTCCATAATTCCGACGCCGGTTTTATCCCGCAGTTCCTTTACAAGCTTCCGGTCCCTTTTGCTCCTCTTCCTCCAAAACGCCCTCTTCTTCAGGTTTGGCTTCTTGTGCTTCGGCCATTTCCGCTTCTGCTCTTAACCTTTCCTCAGCCAAGTTGTGTCCCTCAATGCATGCATCGGCGATCTTCGAGGTAATCAATCGGATAGCCCGGATGGCGTCATCGTTCCCTGGAATGATGTAATCTATATCATCAGGGTTGCAATTTGTGTCGGCAATGGCGACCAGGGGGATTCCCAGCTTTCTCGTTTCCCTCACAGCGATATGCTCTTTCTTGGGATCAATAATAAAGACGGCGCCGGGCAGTTCATCCATGTCCTTAATGCCGCCGATATTCTTCTCCAACTTGACCAGTTCCTTTTCCATCTTCAGTGCTTCCTTTTTGGTATATCGGCTTATGGAGCCGTCTTTCACCATGCCGTCCAGTTCTTTGAGCCTTTTTACCCCCTTTCGAATGGTCTCGAAATTGGTTAATGTGCCCCCGAGCCATCGATTGACCACATAGAACATGCCGCACCGCTCGCTCTCTTCGATGATTGAATCATGGGCCTGCTTCTTGGTTCCCACGAAGAGCACAGGATAGCCATCCGCCACGGTGCGGGCAATGAAATCATAGGCTGTTGCAAAAAGGCTCACCGTTTTCTGAAGGTCGATGATGTGAATCCCGTTGCGAGATCCAAAAATGAAGGGTTTCATTTTGGGGTTCCACCGTCTTGTTTGGTGTCCGAAATGAACCCCCGCTTCCAAAAGCTCTTTCATGTTGATGGATACGGCCATGCATTCCTCCTGGTTCTGGCGAGATCTCCAATGTGATCTCTATCCCACGGTTTCTCCCTCCCTTCAGATCGCCGCCTCCCCACAACGGGGCACCGGGGTTTATCTGAAGGTGTGAATTGTCATCTTTCGCCGGACTCCGCTTATCTTACCGAAATCTTTTCACGATTTCGATGGCTGGCGAAAATTACGAAACTAAAATTTTTAGCACCGGACTAACTCTTTTTCAAGCAAAAAGTTGGCTCATCCGGCAAATGAGTACGAATGACAAAAAGGACGATCGACTCCTCAGAAAAAGACGGCCCCAAAGGGTTTTCTGAGTGACTGGCGGGAGGTCTTCGTCATTTCAAGGTGTTACGGAATGGGGGACCCCCTGGCCCGGTCCTCACCAACGGCCTAGACAGAGACTTAGAATTCCTCTCCCC
>JARRRH010000582.1:0-7136 GCA_037380925.1 Deltaproteobacteria bacterium
GACCTTCTTTTCTCAGGAGGAGATTGACCAGGGATTTGTGCTGGCCTGCCAAACCCGTATTCAGAGCGATCTGCAAGTGGAGATTCCTCCGGTGTCCAGACTAGAGGAGGAGCAGATCATGACCGAGGAGGCCGCCAAAGAAGCCGAGCTGGAGGGCGGCGTTTCCCTTGAGCTCCAACCTGAAGGGACCTTCTACCCGATCAAACCCTTGGCTCGCAAAATATTCCTGGAATTGCCGACCCCGACCCTGGAAGACAATATCACAGATATCGAAAGGCTTTCCCGGGAGCTCCGTCGAAAAATCGGATGGCATTCCTACGACATCTCTTTGCACTGCCTCCAAAACCTCTCCGACATGCTTCGGGAGAATGATTGGAAGGTGACCGCCACTGTGGTGAAGGATAAAAACCGTTACCGCATCCAAAAAGTGGAACCCTTGGATACGACAGCCCGAAATTTCGGCGTGGCCGTGGATGTGGGAACCACTACCGTGGTGGTTCAACTGGTTGACCTCAGGACAGGGAAAGTGCTCGCCGTGGACGGAACTCACAATATGCAGTCCCAGTACGGAGAGGACGTGATATCAAGAATGACACCCTCTGCATGAGGCGATTGTCCGGAACATCAATCACTTGATCGAATCTGTGGCCGCTAAGGCCGGGATTTCTCATGAAGATATCATCGCTATCGTCGCAGCAGGCAACACCACTATGAGTCACTTTCTCCTCGCTCTGACGCCCTGCACCATTCGCCTGGAACCCTATGTTCCCACTGCAGACGTGTATCCGCAAATCCTCGCTGAGGACATCGGCATCCATGTCCATCCCCGGGGCATTCTGGAAACGATTCCGAGCGTTGCATCCTATGTGGGCGGCGACATAGTGGCTGGTGTTGTGGCGTGTGGGATTTCGGACCGCCCAGAGATTCAGGGATTAATCGACATCGGAACCAACGGAGAAATCGCTATCGGAAACAATGAGTGGCTTGTCTGTTGCTCTGCTTCGGCCGGTCCCTCCTTTGAAGGCGGTGGGACACGGTGCGGTATGCGAGCCACCAAAGGGGCGATCGAGAAAGTCGAAATCCAAAACGGCGAAGTCCGCTATCAGACGATCGGCCGAGCAAAGCCCCTGGGAATTTGCGGCTCGGGACTCATCGACTCCATCTATGAACTGGTCAAAAACGGCATCATTGGATCGGACGGCAAATTCGACCGGGATCGGAAAGACCCCCGCCTGACCTTTCAGGATGATATTCCCCAGTACGTCATCGCCCGAGCCGAGGAAACCGGAACCGGTGAACCCATCGTCTTTACAGAGTCCGACATTGGCAACCTTATGAAATCAAAGGGCTCTGTCTTTGCTGCCATCAAGTCCTTATTGGGTTACATCGAGCTCTCATTTGATCAACTCAAGACCTTCTATGTGGCGGGAGGTTTTGGGAACTACCTGAACATTCCAAAGGCCATTGCTATCGGGCTCTTACCAGACATCCCCGTGGACAGGATCCGGTTCATTGGAAACAGTTCGCTCACCGGCGCGCGCTTGGCCCTGATTTCCGAAGAAGCTTTTGAGAAATGTATTAATGTTTCCAGGTCCATGACCAATATAGAGCTTTCCAACTATCAGCCTTACATGGATGAATACATCGCCTCTCTCTTCCTCCCCCACACGGATCGGAAGCTTTTTCCTTCCGTGAGTTACTAGTCCTGTCCCAAAAGTTCTTACGATTCCTGTCCTAAAACGGTTTGGCGATGTTGCAGGGGTACGGGGGTCTCTTTTCAAAAACGAGGGGGACCGGGCAAACACTTATGCAACTAAAAAGTTCATTTCAAAGTTATTTTGGACACCAGTGCCCTATAATAATTTACAAAAAAGCAACAGCGCATGGCTAATACATTGGCAAAGAAGTCCAGCTCAACCTTTCCTTTGCCTGTGGTTGTGTTTACTTTATAACTCATCTACAATGCTGAGATGCTTCAGATAGGTTTACTAAAGCTGGAAAACTGGCTGGTGATGGCGCCGATGGCGGGCTACACCAATCTCTCTTTCCGTCTCATGGTCAAGAGGCTGGGTGCCGGATTGGTGAGCACTGAAATGATCAGTGCCGTGGGACTTACCCTGGGACAGCATAAGACATTTCATTATCTTGAAAGCCATCCGGATGAGAAGCCTTTGTCTGTGCAGATTTTCGGCGCCGCCCCTCGTGTGATGGCCCAGGCTGCGCAAATAGCCGTTGAAAAAGGCGCAGATTTGGTAGATATCAACGCCGGATGCCCCGTAAAAAAGGTGGCTAAAACCGGTGCCGGCGCGGCCCTTCTCCGAAATCTCAAGAACCTGGCAGGGGTCGTCTCTGCTGTTCGGCTTTGCTGCAGGGTGCCTTTAACCGTGAAAATCAGGACGGGCTGGTCTCCCGGGCAGCCCGTGGCTTGTGAAGCAGCCCGTATTGTGGAGGATTGTGGTGCGGATGCCGTTACGGTTCACCCCCGTTTTGCCACGGAGGGCTTCTCAGCGCCTGCAGACTGGACATGGATCGGCAGAGTGAAGGAGCAAGTCAGGATCCCTGTTATTGGAAATGGGGACATAACGGAGCCGGGCCAGGCCTTTCAAATGAGGGACCAAACGGGATGCGACGGGGTGATGATTGGCCGGGGTGCCATTGGATCGCCATGGATTTTCGGTCAGGTGCTTAACCGAGAAAAGGGATTCCCTGTTTCAGAGCCCGGTCTCTCCGAACGAAAGACCCTTATTATAGAGCACTTTCACCGCTTGTGTGCCGCCATGGGGGAGCGGAAGGCGGCGCTGGCCGTCCGGGGACTTCTCCTCCGCTATTCAAAGGGCCTTCCTTACAGCAGCCGCTTCCGAGGCAGCATTACCAAGATAAAGGATATGACCTCTCTTGTGGCTACCATGGATGCCCCTCTTTACACATTCGGGCCTCTCATCCACAACAAACAGGTCATGAAACTCCTTGAAGCAAAAGGTGTAGTGCCTGTAGAGGATCTCTCTGATTTAAAAGGCGGGACGGTGGTCATCCGGGCCCACGGCATACCGCCCCAACAACGAAAGGCACTCAAAGCTTCCGGTCTGGAGATTATTGATGCCACCTGCCCGCGGGTGGCCCGGGTCCAGTCTATCATTCGGTATCATACCCACAAAGGGTCCAACACGGTGATTGTGGGTGAAGAGGACCATCCGGAGGTCTTCGCTCTAGTCGGTTACAGCAATGGACGGGCCCATGTGATATCCAGGCCGGAGCAAGTGGGCGGTTTGCCCTCCATGGACAAAGTCATCGTCGTGGCCCAAACCACCCAGGAAAAATACAACTACGAAGAAGTCGTCCAAGCGATCCGGGAGCGCTTTCCCCAAGCCGAGATCTTTGACACCATCTGTGAGGCCACGCGGAGTCGGCAGCAGGAAATTCGATCCTTTGCTCCTCAGGTAGACGGCATCGTTGTGGTTGGGGGACACCACAGCGGCAACACCCGCCGCCTTGCCCAGGTCTCAAGGTCTATGGATCTTCCAACCTTTCATGTAGAAACAGAAACCGACCTGGACAGGCAAAAACTCGCTTCCATGGAAGTCATCGGGGTCACGGCAGGCGCTTCTACGCCCAATTGGATGATCAAGAGTGTGGTTCGAGAGATTGAGGCTATACGCAGCCGCAAGGAGTCGACCCTCCTACGTGGGCTCAGGGACGCCACCCGGCGCCTTCACCAGTGTAACGTGATGGTTGCTGCGGGCGCTTTTGCCTTGTCCTATGCCGCCACCCTCCTTTCCGGCAGAAACCCCGACCTCATCCATCCCTTGATCTCCTCCCTGTACATTTATGCCATGCACGTGCTGAACCGTTTTCTGGACAAGGGAGCCAGCACCTATAACGACCCTGAGACGGCCAGCTTTTACAGGAGACACCGGATGGGGTTCATGCTTACAGGGCTCCTCGCCATTTCCGCTGCGCTCAGCTTTGCCTACACATTGGGTATGGGTCCATTCCTCGCCATGCTCGGCCTGAGCATCTTGGGCAGCATATACAGCATCCCCATCCTTCCCAGCAGCCGACGGCACCTCTGGCGATACTCCAAAATCAAGGATATTCCGGGGTCCAAAACCTTGTCAGAGGCTCTCGCTTGGGGCGCGGTTATGGTGCTAATGCCTCAACTGGAACCCACAAAAGCCTCTTGGATTCCTGTTGCGGCCGCATTCCTCTTTGTATTCTCCGTAGTCTATGTACGATCGGCGCTGTTTGATATTTTCCAGGTGCAAGGGGATCTCATTGTGGGAGCGGAGACGCTCCCCATCACCCTAGGGGAACAGAGGACCCTCCTTCTCCTGGAGGGGATCATCTTCGCGGGCGGCGCTATTCTGGCTCTGGCCGCCGTTCTCGGTTTCCTCTCCTCTTTGGCCTATCTTCTGATTCTCTGCTATATTTCCCTTGCTCTGAGCCTTTTCACCTATGAGAAACGATGGCTCTACCCGGGCACCCGACTGGAAACCCTTATTGAAGGAAACCTTTTCCTTGCAGGACTTCTAGGGTTTGTTTGGCAGGTTCTCCAATGAGCACGGTAAGTGTGGTCATTCCCACTTACAACCGGGCTCGCCGGGTTTGCCGGGCTATTGCTTCCGTCCTCTACCAGACACACCATCCTGCCGAGATCATCGTGGTGGATGACGGTTCAAGGGACGGGACGCTTCAGAGGGTGGCGCAATTTTCTCGGCAGGTCCAGTATCTGAGACATCCGAGTAACTTGGGCGTCTCGGCGGCAAGGAACACGGGCATCAGGGCTTCAGTTTCCCCGCTGATCGCGCTTCTTGACTCGGATGACTACTGGCTTCCGAACAAGCTGGCAGCGCAGATGAGGTTCTTTGCCGTCCATCCTGAAGCCGTAGCCTGCCAGACCCAGGAAATTTGGATGCGCCGCGGCGCTCGGGTCAACCCTAAGGCGAAACACCGGAAGCTGGCCGGGGATATATTTGAACCCTCCCTGAAACGGTGCCTTGTCAGCCCCTCCGCGGTGATGCTGAAGCGCTCCCTCCTGGACGAGATCGGCCTGTTCGACGAATCCTTTCCGGTCTGCGAGGACTACGATCTTTGGCTGAGAGTGTCCTGCCGCCACCCCGTCCACTTGATAGACGAAGCCTTGGTGGTTAAAGAGGGAGGAGTGCTGGATCAGCTTTCCAGAAGCCGCCCGGGTCTGGATCGGTTCAGGATCCAGGCGATCCTGAAAGTCATGACAAGCTCTGTGCTTACAAAGGAGCAAGCAATGGCCGCCCTTCAAGAGTTGTCTATGAAGTGCCGTATTTACGGACAAGGTTGCCTCAGCTCAGGAGGGGGAAAAGAGGGGAAGGGGAATACTACCTCGGACTGCCGGGCACCATGAAAAGCGCCGTTTTTGGGGAGAGTCGCTCGTTGTTTTCTGAAGGAGGGAAAGCCACCCAAAAACGTTAACCATGTTGGCATGGTCGGAAGTGAAGAGGCTGTCATCTTGCCCCTTCTGAAGTGCCTGGTGGGAGGCTGGCCCGCCTTGACTTTTGGCGGGCCTCGCCCGTCCGTAACCTATTGAAATGACAAGGCTGGGAGCCTCGGTACTGAAGAAGGGGTAAGGGGGCACTTCTTGAGTCAGCGCCTTTGGGAGAACGGCGGACGGTGCAAAAAACTTAATTAAACAGATTTATGGATGGTTCTACTTAATACATCATACTTGGGCTTATTCAAGAAAACTCTTATGATTTCCGCAGGACCAGAACCTCCACATGCCCTTCCAAGGCGTTTTTGAATGCCGTGGCATCCTCTTCATCCCCCACAATCGCCCCGTAGTGCATCGGAACGGCCAGTTTCGGTTTGATGGCTTGCGCCGCCTTGACCGCCTGCTCCGCGGTCATCACGTACGTGCCCGACACCGGTAGAAGAGCAATATCCACTCTCAGTTTCTTCATTTCCGGGATGAAGTCTGTATCCCCGGCGTGATAGATCCTCGCCCCATCCATCTCCACAATAAACCCCAGCCAGCCCCTGTTCTTAGGATGAAAGTCCTTGTCCGTGTTGTAGGATGGAACCGCTTCAATCTTAACATCATCCACCGCAAGGGAGTCCCCGGGCTTGAGTACCCGAACGTCGCCGGAGAGTTTCTTTGCAGAGTCCTTCTCTGTCACGATCACCGTTCCATGGTGCTGGATCTTGGTCACATCCTCCGGAGAGCAGTGGTCGAAATGATCGTGGGTGATCAGAATCAGGTCCGCTTGCGGACCCGAAGAAATCCCGTAAGGATCAAAATAAACGGTTTTAGCGCCGTCCACACGAAAGGCGTCGTGGCCGAGCCAAACAATCTTCTTGCTTAATTCCTGCCACATAACCTCCTCCTTTTAGAGCGGTTCGAGTACGATTTTGTGATCCACCAAGGAAAGGGCCTTGACCTTGGCCCTGATTTGGACTTCTTCTCCAAAAATGCTGACCATTTTGAGTCCTTTTTCATCGGAGTCCAACGTATCCACATTCTCCAGGATCAGCTCCTCCTGTCCTTTTTTTACCAAATAGGCGTTCGCTTCACACATGGGCAAACATCTCCTTCATGATTTGAACTACTTGATCGACCAAGTGGGGTAAAGGTTCACTGGTAACTCCTACGAGATGGACCTTCTCCTGGGTCAGAGGGATCAGAATTTTCCTGGCTTCGCTGGAACACACAGCCGTTGCCATGCCGGGGGTCACCTCCCCCATCATAGCATTGGCCATAAGAATGGCCAATGGTCCAATAATGACCTGAACGTTAGGGCTTGTCTGAATAATCGCGTTCTCTCCGGTAGCGCCCCGGTTGGCACCTGCTTTCATCATGCGGGCCGTGGCCGCGGAATTGGTTCCCAGCGCGTATATCTCCAGGCCTTCTCCGGCAACTGCACGAAGTCCTTTAATGACCGTTGCTCCAATGCCCCCTCCCTGCCCGTCCATAACCATTACTCGCATCAATCTCTCTCCAAAAGCGCCGCAAGTTACCTTTGCCAAAAAATGGTCGACAAAAAATCCCTAAAAAATGCAACGTAACTTGTGTTGCAGAGCAGTACATATTTTTTATATCATGATCATTCTGAAAGAGGAAGACAAGAAAATCCGGAGCAAAATAATAGATCCGGACGCAGGAGAAC
>JARRRH010000583.1:0-3377 GCA_037380925.1 Deltaproteobacteria bacterium
GCTTTCGTGATAGTCTTTTTGTCCTTAAGCCTTGCGCCTTATGCCGTACGCCTTCGGCCTTGCGCCTTCTTCCCCGTTCTTCCATTATTCGCCCTTTAAAACTCTAGCCACTTTAGCTCACTTTAGTCACTTGAGCTCACCTCAACCCTAATACATCCTGCATGTCATAGAGACCCACGGGTTGATTGACAACCCACGCCGCTGCCTTCAATGCGCCTCGCGCAAAGTTATCCCGGTTGTGGGCCCTGTGAATGAGTTCCAGTCTCTCTCCGATTCCTCCAAACATCACCGTGTGCTCGCCCGTGATGTCCCCGGCTCGCCAAGTCTGAATGCCGATTTCCTGATCCCTTCGCTCCCCGATCATGCCTTTCCGTTCGTACACCGCCACCTCCTGGAGATCGCGCTTGGTGGCTTCGGCCAGGATCTGGGCAAGCCGCATCGCCGTGCCGCTCGGCGCATCCTTTTTCAGCCTGTGATGGACTTCCAAAATCTCCATGTCGTAATCGTTGCCCAGAAGCTTTGCCATCTCCCCGGCAATGCGGAACATGACGTTGACTCCCACACTCATGTTAGGGGCCATCACGCAGCGAACTCCTTTTGCCAGCTCATTCACCTCTTTGAGCACGTCCCCTGTTATGCCCGTGGTGCCGATCACCATGGAAAGACCTTTAGAAGCACCCACCCTGAGGTTCTCCAGCGTCGACTGCGGTGTGGTAAAATCGATGAGCACCTCACCGGAATCCACAACCTCATCCAAAGATCCAGCCAACTCCAAGCCGAGACGGCCCTGGCCTGCTACTTCACCCACGTCCCGACCCACACTCGGGTGGTCAGGCCGTTCGAAGGCGGCGGCGAGTTCCACATCACGACTCTGCTGAATCGCGTGGATGATGCGTCCGCCCATCCGGCCGGCCGCGCCGGCAACAATAGCTCCAACCATAAGTTCCTCCACTATTGTTTAGGCTGATACCTGTGCACAATAGAATCGCCACCACAGAGGCACGGAGAACACAGAGAAAAGTTTTTGTTTGTCGGGAGATACCGGCAAACAAAAAATTCCTGCCCTAACACCTCTGCACGCTAAGCATCATAAACAAATACAGTTGCTCATTCCATATCTCCAGAAATCCCTCCACGAAGAAGGTCATGTCATGAATTTAATTTAGGAGACTCTTTTCGTCTATCGGTATCTCCCGATAGACGAAAAAATAGATCTCTGTGTCCTCCGTGCCCCTGTGGTGAATTTAATTTTTCGGCTCACGTAAGCAGCCCGTAAGCTTTTAAGGCGCCCTTCAGTTTTTCCAGGTTGGCAGGAGCCATGGGGCACAAGGGAAGCCTCATCTCGCCGTCAATCTTTCCCATAAGCGCCAAAGAGGTTTTTACGGGTATAGGATTGGTTTCATAGAACATGGCCTGGCACAGAGGAAACAATTTGTAGAAAAGTTCCCTGGCCTGAGCTACCTGCCCTTCCTCATAGGCCTTGACCATGTCCGCCGTATCCCTGGGTACGATGTTCGCCACCACGGAAACCACACCCTTGCCCCCGATGGCCAGAACCGGAAGCGTGACATTGTCATCTCCTGAGAGGAGGGTGATTTTATCCCCTGCCAGCTGGATGATTTCCGCCATCTGGCCCAAACTTCCGGAAGCCTCTTTAATGGCGACAATTTCCGGAAGCTCCGCCAGCCGCGCCACGGTTTGTGGAAGCATATTCACACTGGTTCTTCCGGGAACATTGTAAAGGACTTGGGGCAAGGACACCGCCTTGGCAATGGCCTTGAAATGCTGGTATAGACCTTCCTGGGTCGGCTTGTTGTAATAAGGCGTCACCTGAAGGCTGGCATCAGCACCGCTCTTTTTTGCGTGTGCGGTGAGCTCAATGGCCTCGTTGGTGCTGTTGCCGCCTGTGCCGGCGATTACAGGCACCCTCTTCTTCACAGCATCAATACAGATATCAATAACGCGGCTGTGCTCTTCTATGTCCAGTGTTGCCGACTCGCCGGTGGTTCCGCAGGGAACAATGGCACTCGTGCCCCCACCGATCTGGAACTCTATCAGTTCCCGGTACTTCTCCTCATCGATCTTCCCATTTTTGAAGGGTGTGACAATGGCCACGATCGATCCTTTGAACATAACGTCTCCTCCTCTCTTATGATCTGCATCAAAAAATGGCCCTTTTTCTTAGACAGGATCTACAGGATTTTTTGGATCTTTTTCCATTTCTCCCTTCCCTGATGGAAGGGAGAAAACTGAATCCAGGCCATAGGCGGAAGAAAGACGTTTGGACCGCATTGCCTAAGCCCAGCGGCCGTTCTAACGCTTATTTCTCTCACGCAGAAGGATAACATTACTTGCCTTTCATCTGGAAAGGCAAGAAATATCCTGACAATCCTGTAGATCCTGTCTCTCGTCCAACTCACCCTTGTAAACCAGAGTGGTGCTGCCTTCCAGAAAAACTTCTGTGAACAGTTCTTGCTCTTTTCGGAAATAGATTTGCAATTCCTCTCCTCCAAAGGTTCTCACCTTCACCGGAGAGTTCACAAAGTTCCTGGCGGAAGCCACAAGGGCCGAGGCGATTGCGCCGGTACCGCAAGCCAGGGTTTCATCCTCCACACCCCGTTCGTAGGTCCTCATGGCCAGCAAATCCGGCCCCAGCACCTGCATGAAATCCGCGTTCGTGCCGGAAGGGGAAAAAAACGGGTCATAACGAATCGCGCGTCCTTGCTCGAAAACAGGGTGGCTTGACACGTCTTCAACGTGTACGATGGTGTGGGGAACGCCGGTATTGATGAAATCCACACTCTTCCAACCCGACTGATGAGCTATCTTTACATCCATTGTGAGTCCTGAAGGGTCCGGTATGCCGACCTTCACCATGCGTCCCGTGACCTCAGCAGAAATGGGACCGGCAACAGTTCCAAAGGTCATCTTGGGTCCTGCAATACCCTTCGAGTGGGCGAAGCGGGCCACACATCGTCCCCCGTTACCGCACATTTCCGCTTCTCCGCCGTCCTGGTTGAAAAAGCGCCAGGCAAAGTCGTACCGGTCCGATGGAACCACGAAAATGAGCCCGTCGGCGCCCACCGATTCCCTGCGCCTGCAGATCCTTTCCGCCCACCAGCCCATCTCCTCTTCCGCAACCTGTCCATCCCGGTTGTCGATGAGAATAAAGTCGTTGCCGCTCCCGTTCATCTTCCAAAATTCAATGTTTTTCATAAAACTCCAAATCTCTATCACGAAAACACGAAAGGATGAAAACGCGAAAAAGAATATTTCTAATGTAAAATCACATACGAAAACATATAGAAGTCAGAACACACAAGAAAAATGGAAACAGAAGCACAGACAGCGATGCCACGCGTCAAAACCACCTAACA
>JARRRH010000584.1:0-4599 GCA_037380925.1 Deltaproteobacteria bacterium
GATCGACCGTCACTGCCTCCCGCACCTCGGTCGTGTGCCCGGCGGCGTCGGTCGCCCGGACCGCGACGCTGTGGGGCCGCTATCCCTCCTGACGAGCTTGGTAAAGCCCATGTCGCGCAGTTCCGTGTTCGTTTTCGGCCTGTTCACAAAGCACGGTGAAATGAGTTTTCGTACAGGCTGTCCACAATTGGGGCAGCGGGTGAAGGGTTCATCGTGCATGGATTGCTCCACTTCAAAGACCCGGCCCCAGGCACAGTGCTTGTCTACGTGTTCGTACTCATATACGGCCATGACGCCCCCCCGGAATGCATTCGCCGTTTCACAGTCTCTTTTTCCTGTGAGCATAATGATAAGGCACGGCGAAAGGCTTGTCAAAGTCCCTGATCGCCAGCAAGGTATCGTCTCCCCGTTCCTTCGGGATTTCTTCACGGCAGAACAAAAACCTTGACAGCCCTTTGCCTTGTGGCATTGTAGATTGTAGGAAACGAACCGGGGGAGCCCGTTTCCTATAATCTCCATGGAAGGAGGGTGATCCCATGAGTCGACTGGCGATCGTGTTCTTCTTGGCCGCCTCCCTTTTCTTGGGCGGGAAAGCGCTTGCGCAGCCCTTCGGCATGGCGTCCTCTCAGGCTCAAGCCGCCCCTGAATTCAAAGTCTTGTGCTCTGCAACAGGAAGGTACGTGTTCGGGCAGATATCGGATTCGAGCAAAGATCAGTTCATGTTGGACACGCTGACTGGCCGGCTTTGGCGAATCGCAGAAAGCGGGGACATCGGCATCTATCTGAGAACAGTGCCCTATCGGGATGAAGAGGGGAAATGTTCTCCTCTGCCGGAGAGCGTCTCTGAATGCGGTCCCAAAGAGAAGGAGGCAAAGTGACTGTGTTCATCGCTCACAGCATGAGCAAATCATCGCTGGACAGCGCTCATTGTTGCAACAGCGCCAGCATCTCTGTGACGTCCGCGGTGGGCATTTTGCAAGCATTTTGCACACAGACGTAAGCCGTAGCTTTTCCGTCCACGGGCCTGTGATGGGCCGTAAACGGGGCCAAACGGGTGATATCCGGAGACGGCTCTTCAGAAGGACGGAGGAGGACAACCTTGTTCGGTATAAATCGAGTACTAAGCACCTTGAGCATCTCCTCTGTGTCCGGGGCCGAAGGCGGACCAACCACAACAACCTCGTAAGAGGGTCCAATTGCGAAATCAAGGGCAGTGAGAAACTGGGTATACCCGGAGGGGAAGTCCTCGATGGGTTTGGAGAAGGCAGCTCCGGTCTGGGCGGCCTTCTTATCCAAGTCGGGTCGGCCTGTAAAGCGCGCCAAACGCAGAAGATTGAGAAGGGCAACCGCATTGCCGGAGGGCAGAGCACCGTCATAGATTGCCTTTTTTCTAATAAGAAGGTGTTCCCCGTCATCAGGGGTGAAGAAGAACCCCCCGTCGCGATCATCCCAAAAGTGCTTCAACATATCCTCATTCAGCTCAAGAGCCGTCTTCAGATACGGGATCTGAAAGGTGGCTTCATACAGCTGAGTCAATCCCCAGATCAGAAACGCATAATCATCAAGGTGCGCGGGAATGCCGGCCTCTCCATCGCGATAGCGATGCAGAAGACGTCCTTCCGGTGTCCGCAAGCGTTTCAAAACGAATTCCGCGGCCGCCGAGGCGGCACCCGCGTAAGTGGCACTCCCCAAGACCCGGGCTCCTTGGGCCAATGCAGCGATCATCAGGCCGTTCCAGTCCGCCAGGACCTTGTCGTCCTTGTGAGGATGAATACGTCTTTCACGTTTTTCGAAGAGTTTGGCTCGCGCGCTTTCCATCCCCTGTTCAAGCTCCGGAAGGGAGATGTGGAGACTTTCTGCGATCTCTCGAAGGGTTTTTCCAAGGTAGAGTATGTTGGAGCCCGTGTTTCTGCCCGTGGCTTCTTCCTTGAAATTACCCCCCTTTTGAACATTAAATACCTTGATGATGAGGTCCGCCTCCTCAGGGGAGAGGATCCGGCGGAGTTCTTCCTCGGTCCAAACATAGAATTTCCCCTCCACGCCTTCACTGTCCGCATCTTCAGCGGAATAGAAACCGCCTTCAGGAGACCTCATGTCGCGCAACACATACTCAAAAATCTCACGTGCCGTGTTTGCGTAAAGATCCTTGCCTGTGGCTTGATATGCTTCCATGTACGCAAGGCTGAGCATGGCCTGATCGTAGAGCATCTTCTCGAAATGCGGCACCAGCCACTCCCGATCCGTTGAATAACGATGAAAGCCGAATCCCAGCTGGTCGTACACACCGCCCAGGCGAAGCTCCTGGAGCGTCTTTTCCACCATGTTGAGGGCATCTGGGTTGGCTGTTCGCTTCCAATACCGAAAAGAAAATTGTGAGGTGTAGGAAATTTGGGTGCCTGACCGAATCCTCCATAAGTCTCGTCGAAACGCTTTGCCAGTTCCTGGTAGGCCTTGTCCAGCACAGGACGTTCCATCTCCTTCCCGGATGTCTCCCTTTCCAAATGGTGAAGGGCGTTCGTTACGCTTTTCGCCGATTCGAGGACTTCACTGCGGCGGGCGTCCCAAACCGCTTTGATTTTGGGAATGAGTTCGACCATTCCCGGTCGATCGAAGCGGCTCTCTTTTGGAATGTAAGTTGCTGAAAAGAAAGGCTCTTTCTGAGGTGTCATGACGATGGTCAAGGGCCACCCGCCGTTTCCTGTCATGATTTGACAAACAGCCATGTAGATGTGATCCAGATCGGGTCTCTCCTCGCGATCCACCTTAATGGAAACAAAGGCATCGTTCATCAATTGAGCCACTTGAAGGTCCTCAAAAGACTCCTTTTCCATGACGTGGCACCAATGGCATGTGGAGTAACCGATGGAAAGGAAGATAGGTTTGTTTTCTCGGTCCGCCTTTTCAAAGGCCTCGTCTCCCCAAGGGTACCATTCCACGGGGTTGTAAGCATGCTGCAAAAGGTAAGGGCTCTTTTCACGAACCAAGTGATTGGGGCTGTTGAACTCTTTGGGGCGATCGGATGTGTGTGCCATGGTCATGAACCTCCCCTCTTCCTATAATGTGAACATAACCACGAAAGCGGTGATCACAATCCAGACCGCCCTTGAGTGAAGCAGGCCTTCCGCCCTAGTCTCGTTTACGATAAATTCCTTTGAACTCCCGTCACTTGGAGCAAATCGAGACATCTTTTAATGTCCCATCTGGATCCTTCCGGTGATCGAATAAGGTCTTTGCCAGCGAAAAATACGGGGTTCACCCTATTTCGCACGGCCATGTTCTGCTTATATTATTTTGATTTTACAGAGGCCATTTCCAGTGAAAAGAGAAAGGGGAAACGGAGCAAATGGCAAGACCAGAGGAGATGTGGCAGTGTCAAACCGTCAGTTGCGGCTATATCTATGACCCCGAAAGAGGGGATCGAAAGGGAAAAATACCGAAAGGTACCCGGTTTGAAGATTTGCCTAAGGATTGGAAATGCCCGGTCTGCGGCGCGGGGAAAAAAATGTTCCGGCCCCTTGCAGGACCCGGTTCGGCGGCTGCGGAAGGCTGATAATAGATTGAATTACTGTGAGAAAACGGCCATTGTGCTCCCCGTCACTTTTGAGTTCTAGCTGACCCGCGGACCCGATTCGCTTGACACAGAGCTCTCCTTGTTTAATATTGATAATCATTACTATTAACCAGAGGGACCAATTTGCTTAAAGAGACCCCATATCGAATGACCCTTCAGCGCCGAGTCATCCTGGAGGAAGTCAAAAAGGATCACTCTCACCCCACAGCAGACGCGGTATATGAAAGAGTAAGAAAAAAACTGCCGAAAATCAGTATGGGGACTGTATACAGGAACTTGGATGTTTTGGCATCCTATGGATTGATTCAAAAGATCGAACCGGGTCCGTCGCAGATGCGGTTCGATGGCGACACCCATGACCACTATCACCTCATTTGCACGCGATGTGGCAAAATCGAGGATGCAGCGGTGCAGGTGTCGGACGACACCTTGGAAACCCTTGAAAATGCCCTTGGACACTTGACCAAGTTCGGCATATTCGGACACAAGTTAGAGTTCTTGGGGCTTCGTAGGGAATGCCGGGAAAGGGAGGCAGGTCTTCCGGAAGGGATTTGAGGCGGAACGGTTGCCTGGGGGCGGAAGGAAGAAAGGAGATTTGAGCCATGGCGGAATGGAAATGTAGCAAGTGCGGTTATTCACTGACCGCGGAAAAGCCACCTGAGGAATGCCCGATGTGTAAAGAGAAGTGTGAGTTTCTGGATGTATCCTGCTATATCCCGGAATGCGGTCAGACGGGCAGCGACCGCAGACTGGGATGAGCCTGAAAAGGAGGTTCGGCCATGTCTAAGAAAAAGTATCGCGTAAGAGCCGAGTGTCCGGCTTGTGCAAGTGGTGACGTCACTTTTCTGGGACCCGAGAAACTGCGCGAAAAGTTTATCGGCGACGAAAACGAGATTGAAATCCTCTGCCCCATATGTGGGACAAAGCACAAAGGTAAGGTTGAAGAGGAAGAGGCGGAGTAAGGCAACGGAGGAGTTCAGAGGATGAGAGTCAGAGACTGCATGAAGACGAATGTCATTAAGGTGGAC
>JARRRH010000585.1:0-675 GCA_037380925.1 Deltaproteobacteria bacterium
GAAAAGGCCCCTCGAATTTCCAGAAACCGAACCGGATCAGAAACAGAAACAACAGGAATATTAGCGCAACAACTCTGAGATGCGGTCAACGAGAGCTTGAGGATCAACGGGTTTCTGGAAAAAATCGTCGGCTACGAGATCTTTCCCCGAGGCATGCGAATAGTGGGTGGAGCCGATATAGTCTCCAACCGCCGTCAGCATGATTACTGGTATCCCGCTGAGCGCCTCATCTTTGGATAATTCCTTGGACACTTCATACCCGTCTTTGTCGGGCATCATTACGTCAAGGACGATCAAATCCGGCTTTTCAGATTTGGCCTTCGCCAATCCTTCAACGCCGCCGTAGGCTGCAATGGGCGTCATGCCCTCCGCCTCCAGCAGCATACTAACCGCTTCAACCAGATCCGGGTCGTCGTCAACGATTAATATCTTTGTCCCCATATTGTCCTCCACTGGAGCGCTCATCTCGGCTGCACCGGACAGCTACCATATCGGGCATCAATTGTCAAGGCGCGTTACAGGCCCGCGGCGTCTAAAATGTCCGGAATTTTCTCTTCCTTGCCGATGGCCATAATATGCACGCCGTCGCACATGTTTTCATCTTTAATCCGGCGGATCATTCTGCCGGCTATCTCGATGCCCTTGTCAATCGCCTTTCCCTTCGGGGCTCCCGCC
>JARRRH010000585.1:732-3084 GCA_037380925.1 Deltaproteobacteria bacterium
TTTTTATTCATGAAACGAGCCATCCCGGCCGAGGTCAATAAAATAATGCCCGCGAGAACCTTGACCTCGAACTGCCTGGCATATTCCATAAACGAACCAAACTTATCCAGATCATAAATAGCCTGGGTTTGGATAAATTCAGCTCCGGAATCGATTTTTTTCTCGAATTTGATGAGTTGTGGCTCCAGAGGATTGGCCTCCGGAGTGACGATGGCCCCCGCGCAGAAATCGACGGCCCCTTCCAGCCGGTTGCCCGCCATATCATAGCCTTTTTCCAGTTGGCGAATGGTGCGCAAAAGCTGGCTGGAGTCAAGATCGAAGACCGCCTTGGCCTGTTTGTGATCGCCGACCTCAATGGAGTCTCCGGTGAGACACAGAACGTTCGCTACACCCCTGGAATAGGCGAACAGCAAATCAGCCTGGAGCGCCAGCCTGTTTCGATCCCGGCAGGTCATCTGCAAAATGGGGTCTCCGCCCATCTCCTTGATCAACAGGGCGCCTCCCAAAGAAGGATAGCGCATGACTGAACTCTGATGGTCAGTCACGTTCATGGCGTGGACCTTGCCGAGCAAGAGTTCCACGATGCCTTTCATGTGATCAAGATCGGCGCCTTTTGGCGGCGCCACCTCGCCGGTGACCACAAATTCACCCGACTGCAAGACTTCCTTAAAACGGGAAGCCATCGTTGCCTCTCCTTCCTTTGCTGGTTTCTATCCTGGAACTGCTCCGCGCCCTCCCCTTCTCGGCGGCCGGACACATGTTCGACGATATTCCCTGGCTGCGCACGGAAATCCTGTTACGGTCAAAAGCCGTCACGTTGAAGCCTTCATGCCGTTATTCTTCGGCACGCTTATATTTTCCCGGCCGCGGCTCGACATTATAATTCTTCGGGGCCTGGTACCGGCGCATGAGATCCAGCTTGCCGAAACTGCTTAACCGGTTATAAATAAGGGTCCAGGCGCAATCCTTGTCCGGATCGACTTCGCACATGCCGTTATTGGTCCCGCCGCATGGACCGTTCACCATGCCCTTGTGGCATGAAGTAACGGGGCAGATTCCGCCCGTCTCCCCAAGGATGCACTCGCCGCATTGAACGCAGATCTCCTGGAACGAACCGGGGCGCGTTTCCTTGCCCACAAAGATGGTGTCGAGCGCCGGAATCACCATCTTTTTCAACTGATTGCCGATAGTTTGTACGCCGAAGGCGCAGGTCATGATCAGCATCGAGTCGGCGGGATCGATGGCCTCACGATGTTCTTCCAGAATCTCATAACTCAGCTCATCGCAGGCAACGGGAACCACCGTGTGTCCGGTTACCATTTTCCCTTTTTTCAACAGCCGCTCCCGCATGGCCTCCACTTCCTCCACACCGCCGGTGTGGGTGAGGGTCACACAGGTGCCGCAGCCGACAATGAAGATCCGGTTTAACCCGTCCAGCAGCTTGTCCAGTTCTTCTTCCGATTTTGGGATGGTAATAGATCGAATCATGAGACACCCCGGTAAAGTTTGGGTCCGAATGTTATTGAATAGCTATGCAAACGCTATTTTCCTTCAAGGTCGCACCGCAAACACCTCCTGGCTTCCTCCCAGGCCTGAGTTTCGGTGTAACCCAATTCGACTTCGCGAAAATCCTGGATTCGCACCAACGGAGCCTCCTGCTCCAGAGTGATGCGTCCCGTCAGGGGCACTTCCTCCTCTTCCATGGAGAGTCTGTCCGCTTCCTCACCCAGCTCCGTCTTTTCATCGGGAATAACGACTCGTGTGGCGTCCCCTCTCAGGTGCTTGTCAATGGCGAGAGCAGCCCGCCGGCCTGCCGATATGGCCCGAATGACAAAGGTAGGTCCGGTGGTGAAATCCCCTCCGGCGAAGATGCCCGGGATATTGGTGGCCAGAGTGTTTTCGTTTACCTGCAACGTACCCCACATGGCCCGTTCCAATCCCTCGTCTTCGGAGAGAAAACTGAGATCCGGGGCCTGACCGATGGAGACGAGCAGTGTGTCGCAGGGAAACACTTCATGCACCGTTTCGTCAAACTTCGGACGGAATCGCCCCTCCATATCGAAAACGGACGTGCAGCGAATAAACTCGACGCCCGAGACTTTGCCGTCCTTAATGATCACCTGTTTGGGACCCCAGGAGTTTTCAATGACAATTCCTTCGGCCATCGATTCCTCTATGTCCTTGGCCCAGGCCGGCATCTCGTCCCGCTTCTCCAGGCACACCACCCGGACATGCCGCCCCCCCAGTCTTCGGGCCGTACGGGCCACGTCCATGGCCACGTTGCCGCCACCGATAACCAGGACGCGGTCGCCCATGGAAATCTTTTTCCCTTGCTTGACTTCCGACAAAAAC
>JARRRH010000586.1:0-2350 GCA_037380925.1 Deltaproteobacteria bacterium
CTCGATCGTTGCGGCAGAGGACGTTTGTATTCAGGGTATTCTTCCGTGATCTTCCTGCGGAACAGGTGAATCAGAGTGGTTGTCATGCCCTGGGCAAGGCCGGTAAAGATCTCCATAGTCTCTTGCACATAACTTTTTTTCTTTGCCATTTTTCTCTCCTCAACCTTTGATGAGCAGAACAACCGCTCCTGTAACAATAATGTTCAAAAGGGATACAGGTATCAGGACCTTCCATCCCAGGTGCATGAGCTGGTCATACCTGAGCCGGGGGAAGGTTCCCCGCAGCCAGATCAGCACGAAGACGGTGAGAGACACCTTCCCGAAGAACCAGATGATGGACGGCAGGACAGGACCCAGCCAGCCCCCAAGGAAAAAGACGGCCACCAGGGCACCAAAGACCACCATGGTGACATATTCTCCGAGAAAATAGAGACCGAAGCGCATGCCGCTGTACTCCGTATGGTATCCGGCCTGCAGCTCGTTTTCCGCCTCGGGCAGATCAAAGGGAATGCGTTTCACCTCCGCCACGGAGCTGATGAAGAAGATGAGGAAAGCCACGGGCTGTAAGAGTATGAAGGGGTATCTTGCCTGGGCCGCCACAATCTCCGAGAGGCTGAAGGACCCCGCCAGCATGACCACGGGCACCAGAGCCAGTCCCAGGGAGAGCTCGTAGCTGATCATCTGGGCGGCACTGCGCACGCCTCCCAGGAGACTGAACTTGGAGTTAGAGGCCCAACCCCCCAGCGCCATGCCGTAGACACTGATGGAGGACAGAGCGAGAACGAAGAGGAGTCCCACGTTGAGATCGGTAATGACCATGGGAAACCGCCTGCCGAAAAAGGTCCAGTAGTTCGCGAAAGGGACCACTGCGAAGATAAGAAGAGCCGTGACCGCAACCAGAGCCGGGGAATAGAGAAAAATCCACCGGTCTGCTCCCTCAGGCACAAGATCTTCCTTGGTCAGAAGCTTGACAATGTCCGCCACGGGCTGGAGAAACCCTCTCGGGCCGGCACGGTTCGGACCCAGTCGGATCTGGATGAAGCCCAAGAGCCGGCGTTCTCCCCAGGTAAGCCATCCGGCCCCCACCAGGAGTACCGCCAGAACGAAAACCAGTTTCAGAATGAGCAAGATGATTCCCAGTAAAAGATACATTGTGAAGTCCCTAGATCTTACGAATGCGGTCGTCCGGAACAATGGCCGGGCATTGCTCCAGCTTCTGCCATCTTACCTCACGGTGCCTGGGTACGACGATCACCCCGGCGGCCATGTTGGAGACAATCCCCAGTTCAAGAACCACCTCTCCTCTCTCCAGGTAAAGAGCCGTTTTCTCTCCTTCCGTCAGGCCCAGCCGGGCTGCGTCATCGGAATGCATGAAAAACCTTGGAGGCGTTTCCCCCTGCCGAGCGAAACGGGAATAGGCGGAAAGCTCCTCCGTTCCAAAGGTCCGGTCGCTGAGGACCAGTTCCAGCCCGGGTTTCCGCGGCTGCGATTGATCGATCTGTGTGGTGAAAAAATGGTCCCTCGAGATCTCCTCAGGGACGAGACGAATCCCGTCGGGAGAGGAGATCACAGCCTTGAAAACGGCATTCTCCTCAGCCGCCCAGCCCCAGAGGTCTTTCAGGAGGCTGCCCTCCGCCTCTCCGGAAAGGGCGGTATAGAGTTCCGACAGGACCTCATGAGCCGCCCTGGGATCTCCTCCTGGAATCTCATTCAAGAACGTTCTGGGGGGATGGGTTGCGCCACTGATCAGAGACAGGGGTGTGCCTCCCCGGTGCAAGGGCCGCGTTTTCTGAGCCCTCCCCTCCTGATTTACAAATGTGGCTGCGGTGCGCTCGAAAAGGGTAGTAGTAGGGAGAACCACATGGGCCTTTTGGGCCGAGGAAGAGGGGACGTAATCCAGGACGATAAGCTGTTTCAGGTTGTTCAGGGCGTGCTCCATCCGCAAACGGTCTCGACAGCCCCACAAAGGGTCCTGCTCTACAAGGACAAGGGCCTTGACTTTTCCCGACTCTACGGCCTCCAGTGCCGAGCTTTGACTTTCCGAACAGAGCAGACCGGCCCCAAACGCGTTGGGACCCGGCAATAGATAGAAAAGCCCGGCGCCTTCGGTAACCTGACAAAAAAGATTTGCCACGTCGGCTGCCAAGGCCGGAGTGCTCTCTCTGACAATATCCGTACCACAGACGATTACAGGCTTTTTACTGCTCCTGAGTTTTCGAGCAATATCCTCCATAATGTTCTGCAAGTCCGGATTCTGTTCGTAGCCTTCGGGAAGGGAGTCACGGAACCGAGTTGCGTTCTTGCTCAGCTTCCCTCCACCGTTGCCGTTCAAAGCCCGCTTGGCGATGAA
>JARRRH010000586.1:2386-3168 GCA_037380925.1 Deltaproteobacteria bacterium
CCCTTCCTCCAAGCCTGGCGCATGGCCAAGGCCAGCATAGGAGCTTCATTCACAGGATCGGCTCCCAGCACAAGAATAAGGTCTGCTTCTTCAATTTGTCGCATGGAAACGGCCAACCGCTTATCCATCCTCGCCACCGCTGTCTTGACCTTTTTCATGGTATCGGGTTCCATGAAGAAGTATGGTTCGGCCCACCCCATGAGCCGGGACATCCGCTTGATACACGCCTGAGCTTCCAGACTGCAGCGGTGGGAACCGACACAGAGCACCTCCTCGTCCCCAATTCCCCTTAGCCTCTCAGCGGCCGCTTGAATTCCTTCTTTCCAAGGGACCTCCTGATCGCCCACACGCGCCCTTCGAGGACGATCGGGATGGTTCGCAAAGTCAAAGCCGAAACGTCCCCGATCGCAGATGAAATAGCCGTTTACCGCCTCGTTGAGCCGCGCTTCCTGCCGCATCATCTCGCGGTACCGGGCGCTGCCCGTGGTGTTGCACCCCAGAGAACAATGGATGCAAAGGGTGGGACCCCGTTCAAAGTTCCAGCGCCGGCCCTTGAATCGAGCAGGCTTGTCGGTGTATACGCCTGTTGGGCAGATATCAATAATGTTTCCGGAAAAGGGACTCTCCAGCCGCCCGCTCTCCGCCCTGCCGAAGTACTCGCGGTTTCCGATTTGCATGACCCCCAGGTCGCGGTACCCTGCAAAATCCTGGTAGAAGCGAGTGCACCGAAAGCACTGGATGCAGCGGTTCATCTCGTGCTGCACAAAGGGCCCCAAGTCCTG
>JARRRH010000587.1:0-519 GCA_037380925.1 Deltaproteobacteria bacterium
GTCCTTCAGCGAGACATTCTTACCCGCTTTTAGCCGCCCGCGAGCTTTGCTGTGTAACCCTGTTTCCTGATCTCATCCAATAGAGTTTGGCGGTGGTCCCCCTGGATTACAATGACGCCGTCCTTAACGGAACCGCCGGCACCGCAGCGCTGCTTTAAGGTTTTGGCAAATTCCAGCAGCTTCTCTTTTTCAAGCGGGACACCGTAAACAGCAGTGACTATTTTACCTTTGCGCCCCCTGACTTCCCTCTGTATCCGGATTGTGCCGTCGGTGGGATAGCTTGTCGGTTGTCTATCAGCTTTCACAACCTTCCTTTTTTTGCAGGAGCATGCGGAAACCGGCTTGCCGCATTCAGGACAAATGCGACCTGTTTCTGTGGAATAAACCAATCGACTGTCTTTCATTGATGTTTGCCCGTTTCCTCCGAACGGAAACGACTAGCCCACTCTTTCTTTTCACCTTTGGGAACAATGAACTTGGCCAAAGTGCATCTTGCCAAGATTTTAACTGCGGACACCG
>JARRRH010000587.1:526-2862 GCA_037380925.1 Deltaproteobacteria bacterium
TCCTTACCCCTGAAAATACCATAATGTCCTTCGCAGAGGATGTCCGCCTCAAGGGACACAAGGAATTTGAGTGACTCCAGGTAATCTTTCTTGTTCGAAAGGAGGGACGCGTCGAGAGGGCCGTGTACGTCCTGGCCGAAAAGAACCCTCTTTCCTTCGGATTCCGTCACATAGACCAAAGAACCCGGTGAGTGCCCCGGAACGTGGAGAGCCTCAATGATCCGCGTCCCGAGTGCGATTTTACTTCTCTTACCCTTCAACTTCAAATCCACATGTAACAGCTTCATGCTGACGCCGTACCATTTGGCCGCAGTGACCCTGTCGTTCCCTTCCTCAAGGAACCGGGCGTCCAATTCATGGGCCACAATCCGGCAGCCTGTCCTGTCTTTAACTTCCTGGGCTCCGCCCGTGTGGTCATAGTGACAGTGGGTGATGAGAAGGTATTCTATGTCTTGTGGCTGGACCCCGCAGGCCGAAAGATTCTTGAAAAGCTTTCCCGTGCCATGTCCGCAGCCCGCATCCACCAATGCGCCATAGCCTTCATGTTTGATAAGGTAAATAGCGGCATCCTCAGGGGAAGTGAGAGAGCCGCCACCCACCTGAAAGATTTCTTCTGTCACAGGAGTAAACGAAGCGTTCAAATTCTTGCCCTCTCCTCCTGGGCGAATTGTTCATATTTACCTAATGAACTGTCCTTCGTATTTATCGGCCTAGGACCGGCGTTTTCTTCTTTTTGGTATCGGGGGTTTGTCATCCCCCTGTTTAAAAGCATCCCGCAGAAGCTTCGATTGACGATTGTAAGCGTCGCGTGGGTTACTTGGGTCTTTCATCAGGGATATCTCCTGGGTTATCAGGCGTGCGATGTTTAGAATGTGAGCTTCCCTTTTCTTTGCTTCCCGCCTGTACAAGGGATGGTCCCGGTTGATATAGATGATCGTTCCCTCTGTCATACATTCCGGCCCGTCATCTCCAAGGTGGTCCAGGCAACAAGTCACACCGGCATCTCCGAACTTGAGCCTTTTGACTACGGCATTCGGCGTAGCAATCCGAAGAGACGGTTTTCTCTCCTTTTTGGGTTCATCTGATTTTTCCCCCAGATTAGACTCAGGCCCATCCGGACCGGCTGCAGTTTCCTCCTCTATGTCTTCCACCTTTATATCCGCCGGTTCTTCTTTTGGGCGTATTACGTCGACTCCCGTTTCCCCCGTACCTCGTGCCCCCTTTTCCGACAGCGGGACAACGCCGAAAGGAGAAAACTCAGGGTTCAGCATTAAAGCATGGTGGACACGCTGCAAGGCTTCCTTGACGGCGCGGCTGACTCTTTGATTCTCTCGCTCCGAAGCCAGCTGATTATACGCTTTTCGCACCTCGGTGATCGTTTTTTCCATGGCCTTCACGAACGACTTGTATTGTCGCGAATCTTCTATGAATCCGGATCGATCGCTGGTCAAGGGCAGAAAATCCGCATTGATCTCCCCCCTGATCCTCGTAGCCGCTTTACCCCAGGAAGCCATTTCAAACAGCTCTCGGCGCACAGTCACTCCCTTCACCTTGACCTCAATCCCCATATCATCCGCGGAAGCGCGATAAGCGGGGAGGATTACGATTTCCCCATGTATAACACCGTATTTTGTACCCTGCATAATGGGAACCCGGTTCCCGGTCAGGGTTCTGGCAGTGACCCTGTATCCATTGACGTACACTGAAAAATCCCTGGCGCGAATGGGCACGCCTTCAGCAATTCTTTGTGTCACATCCTCTGGCTTAAAGGTTCTTTTCAAATCGACGAGGCGAACCGTAGTTCCATCGCCTCTTTGACGGTCCCTGTCTAAAAGAGTGAATGGGATTTTCCATGAATCCCCATCCTCGATCCAGCGCGCCTTGTCAAACACAGCTCGAGCCGCAAAATCACCCCTCTGAGTGGTTATCTCAAACCTAGATGCAGCCGCGAGACTCGCGAACTTGCCGATGCCGAATTGGCCGATTCTGCTTCGACTGAACCGCGGCGATACAGGGTGCATAAGTTTCTCATCGGAGCCCACATTGAAGTATTGCTTGAGTCCCTCGATGTCCATGCCTTCACCGTTGTCTGCGACGACGATCTCCTTGTCTGACACAGTCACGTCGACCCGGGTTGCATCCGCATCATAAGCATTGTTGACGAGTTCCCTGATAAGTTCGATGCTCTGTTCGTAGAGTCGCTCCCCGATGCTGATAATGTGGCTCTTGTCCACAGTGATCGTAAGATAGGATGCCTCAGCACACATGGCCTGGAACTCCTTGATTTGAATAGATTTTCCTTCTCAGTTGGAAAGTATAGGTAGAAAGGATGGGAT
>JARRRH010000588.1:0-3568 GCA_037380925.1 Deltaproteobacteria bacterium
TTTTCGTCCTTTCATCAGAAGAAAAACATCTAAAGGTGTTGAAGGATCGGGGCTGGGGCTGAGTATCGTAAGAGAAATAGCGGAAAAACATGGGGGAGAGGTTTGGTTGGAGCCTGACCCGGACAGAGGAATCACCTTCTATATATCAATTCCAAAGTACCTGCAACTCTCACCGTGATATGCATAGTATCTGCGATTCTGTGTAGAGCAACGTAATACGGCATCTTGTCGATTTGTCGTGTTCCTCGTTGATCCTCAATCTAAGGAAACAGGCTATCGATCATTCTTATAGCATTTGCTTCAACTCGTATCTTTAGGGAAGCAAGTCGAAAAGGCGGAGGTTTATGAAGGCCGGTATTGTGGATCCGACCAAGGTAACGCGATTTGCGCTTCAAAATGCTGCATCCTTAGCCAGCCTTCTCATGACCACGGAGGCAATGGTTGCTGAAAAGCCTAAAAAAGAGGAATCCTCGGCACCCATTGAGCCACCGGAAGATATGTATTAATGCATCTTATGAGGGATACATTAAATTGAACCTATCCCATAAAAACCTTGCTGTCTTGGTCATAATCGGGCTTATGCTGGTCATGCTGTTTCGGGTGTTCAACCAACCAGGAAACGCCGTCTCTACCGATTACAGTGATTTTATAAGCATGGTTGAGAGCGAAAGTGTCATCCAGGTCACTATACGGGGGAACAACATATCAGGTTTGACCGCGCAAGGACCTTTTAATACATTCGCCCCAAGAGATCCTGAACTAATTAAATTGCTTAAGAGCAACGGGGTTAAGATATCGGCAAACCCCGAAAAAGGCTCTTCATGGTCGCGGGGGTTCCTGATCTGGGTCCCGATGCTTTTGTTGGCCGGTGTTTGGATATTCTTCATCCGCCGGATGCAGGGTGGCGGTGGAAATCCACTATCCTTTGGAAAAAGCCACGCGAGTCTCATGTCGGACTCGCGGGGGAAAGTCACATTCGAAGATGTCGCAGGAATTGATGAGGCCAGGGAGGAATTACAGGAAATCGTCGATTTTCTTCGCGATCCTGGAAAATTCACCCGGCTGGGTGGAAGAATCCCTAAAGGTGTTCTTCTTGTGGGAGTTCCAGGCACAGGTAAGACGTTACTGGCAAGGGCAATAGCCGGTGTGGCAGGTGTTCCCTTTTTCAGCATAAGCGGATCGGATTTTGTAGAGATGTTTGTAGGTGTTGGTGCATCAAGGGTCAGAGACCTCTTTAAGCAGGGCAAAAAACATGCTCCCTGTATCATATTTATGGATGAGATAGATGCGGTTGGTCGCCATAGGGGTGCCGGTTTGGGCGGTGGACATGATGAAAAAGAACAGACCCTTAACCAGCTTCTTGTGGAGATGGACGGCTTTGAATCCAATGAGTGTGTCATCTTGATATCAGCGACAAACAGGCCCGCTGTGCTTGATCCCGCAGGTAGTTGTCCCTGTTCCTGACATAATGGGGAGGGTGGGAATTCTAAAAGTCCATGTCAAAAAAACACCCCTGTCAAATGATGTTGATATCAAGGTCCTTGCGAGAGGGACCCCCGGGTTTACAGGCGCTGATATTGAAAATATGGTGAATGAGGCCGCGCTAATGGCAGCCAGACGCGGAAAGGACAGGTTGGAGATGGTCGACTTTGAAGACGCCAAGGACAAGGCCATGATGGGAACTGAGCGGAAAAGTATGATCATCGCTGAAGAGGAGAAAAACACCATGGCCTATCATGAAGCAGGGCATACCCTTGTGGCCAGGCTTCTTCCCGGCACAGATCCCATTCACAAGGTAACCATCATTCCCCGGGGGCTATCCCTTGGTCTGACCCAGCAGCTCCCAATAGCCGAAAAGCACACATATCCTAAAGGTGACTTGCAGAACAATATATGCATTTTGATGGGTGGTAGGGCTGCAGAAGAGATTATGTTCAACACCCAGACAACAGGGGCGGAAAATGATATTGAAAAGGCGTCTGACCTTGCAAGAAAGATGGTCTGTGAGTACGGTATGAGCGACGAACTGGGCCCCATTACCTTTGGCAAAAAGGAAGGGCAGATATTCCTTGGCAGGGAGTTCACCCAGCACAGGGATTACAGTGAAATGACGGCACAAAGGATTGATGAGGAAGTCAGGGATATCGTAATCGGGGCCTACAAAAAGACAGCACAGCTCATTAAGGATAACCTGGATACCCTTCACACGCTGGCTAATGCCCTTTTGGAGAAAGAGACGTTGAATTGTCGTGAGATCGATGAATTAATGGCTGGTGGGAAAAAGTCCATGCCGGAAGAAATAGATGCCGGGACATCTTGAACGGAAAATGCAAGCTTTTGCCCCTGGTTATATGCCTTTTCATTTTTAAAGGAATAATTATGGATTCACCGTTAGAAAAATTCATCGAATGGTACATGTCTCTGCCGGTTCAGCACCGCCAATCGATAGTCGAGTTTGTTATATTCTTTAACATCGGCTTTGATGATATTGACACAACAAATATGGAAGAGCTTCACAATGCATTTGTCAAAAAGCTATCAAGGTATTCGCATGACAAATCGAAAGGAACCGGGCTTGCTTTGATGCTCAGAGGCAATGTTGACTTTCTTATCAGGAAGTGGGGAACGAGAGAAGGGTGCAAGGAAAGCGAGAAATTTTTGATTGGAGTCAAAGAGCATTTCTCCGCCACCGGTGAAGAATTTATGGTGGATAGGGCGCGTAAATTCCTTAGGGAACTGCCTTTCAAGCAGGAGCAATGGATATCGACGAATGAGAAATGGCGAGAATTAGTTGAGACCTACCTATCTGATAGCTATATCGCTCATTGGTGGAAAGATCTGAGCTGACGACTCAATACAGCGGACGAGCGAACAGCTTCACTGTTGTTTGCGGCTGATCTCGTGTGTTAGGCCAGCGAATAGTAACTGTTACATTCCATTCACTAAACCGGCATTGAGGAAAAGAAGGACCAAAAGGAAATTTCCATCCAGGAGTGACTGCTCGGCATGCGACTCTATCTGATCAACCCATCCAACCCGCTTGTAAGCATTGTCAAAGTCAAGGAGAGCCGCTGGAACCGCTACCGCGTGTGGAAACCGCTCAGCCTTATGGTACTCGCGGGCTTGACCCCACCGGAGTGGGAAATCTCGATCGTGGACGAGAACCTCGGCGAGCCGGACTATCCGGCCATGCCTCGGCCCGACCTGGTGGGCATTACCGCTTTTACCTCCCAGGCGAACCGCGCTTATGAAGTGGCTACTCACTTCCGGCGTTTGGGCGTGCCCGTCGTCATGGGCGGCATTCACGCAACCATGTGCCTGGAGGAGGTCATGGAGCGTGTGGACTCGGTCGTCACTGGGGAGGCGGAGGACATCTGGTTACAAGTCCTGGAGGACGCACGGAATGGCGGACTGAAGCGCCGGTATGACGGAGGGCTCGCCGAGATAAGCGATGTGCCGATCGCCCGTCATGATTTGCTGGCTACGGGATATGCCTGTGGGGCTATTCAGACCACACGCGGCTGTCCATTGAACTGCAGCTTTTGCAGCGTTACCGCCTTCAACGGGG
>JARRRH010000589.1:0-457 GCA_037380925.1 Deltaproteobacteria bacterium
ATCGTTGGTTGCATCTCATACATCATACTGATAAGCACGCCCGCGAAACCGGCCATCAACGCGCCGAGGCCAAAACATATGGCTAAAACCCGATGAATGTTTACACCCATCACCTGGGCAGTTTCGGGGTCTTCAGCCGCCGCCCGAATCGCTTTCCCAAGACGCGTACCGGTCAGAAAAAAATAAAAGGCCAAGCTTATGCCGATGGCAAACACAAGAGCGACTAAACGATTTGCGGAAAATAAGGCGCCAAATATACTCACCGAGGAATCCAAATAAGAATATCCCCTAATGTCAGCCTTCCACGCGATTAGAGCCACATTCTGAATGATAAAAAGGAGGCCAAAAGAGGCCAGGAGGGAACTGTCGGCAAATGCGTCCATTGATTCCGAGGTGCCTCTAAGGTACTGAAACAGGGTCCTGTGAATTAGAAAACCTATGACAAAAAGAATAGGGC
>JARRRH010000589.1:505-2823 GCA_037380925.1 Deltaproteobacteria bacterium
AGGGCCGCAGATAGCCAGTGAAACCAGAGGGCTGATCCCCAAAGCGGTGTAGAGCGAAAAGGTGGCAAATGCCCCAAGCATAATAAACTCACCATGAGAGACGTTGAGCACGCGTCCAACACCGTATTGAAGGCTGAGCCCAACGGCGATCAGGGAGTAAATACCTCCCATTAATAAACCGCCAATGGCCACATCCAGAACAATTTCAAACACACTGATGCCTTTACGGTAAAAGGTCAGAAGATTGGAGGCTGCCTGGAGAGACGCCATTTATCGCCGGCCGACATCTCCCTCGGGATATGGTCTTTCCAGGCAGCCTGTGAGAGCAATTGTCAACACCCTTCAAAGAGGAATTCGTTATTGAAGGGGGCTGTGCTGTCAGGAGTGCCTAATCCTCCGGCCACGGAGGCTTAGGATAGATAGGTTCGGCGGTGCGCTTTTCCTTGGCTGCGACCACCTCAAATTCACCGTTCTGCCACTGGCCCACCTCCCCTGGGGATTGCACATTAAATTGATTCTCAAATCTCACCGGGCCGATAACCGTGTCAAAGGTCTCGCTGGCAATGACATTCCTTATCGCCACCCTGTCGAGGGTTCCTGCCTTCTCGATAGCCTGCTGGAGGACCTGAACTGAAGAGTAGCAGAAGGCATTTCCATACCAATCCGTTTTTCCTGGACCCACAAACGCCACCATCCTCTCCCAGAACTCCTTGGCTCCATGATATGGAACCTTCGGGTTCCAGGCCCCGGTTCCCATAACGCCCTCCACTACCTTGGCACCAAAAGCGTCTCTATAAGGGGAGAAAGCAGTGCCGATGCTGCAGTAAAAGAGCTTGGGGTTGAAACCGATCGCCTTGGATTGCCCGGTAATCAGGAAAGTCCCGGGAGGGTAAGAGAAGGCAAACATGGCGTCAACATTTGCAGCCTTAATCTTTTTGAGCAGAGGGGATAGGTCCTTTGCACCCAGCGGATAGCTTTTGTACATGACGATATCGATACCTCCTGCGGCTAACTGGGGCGCCACATAGCCGGCAAACTCTATACCATGCAAGTCTGCGTGATGGATTACCGCCGCGGTCTTGACCCCCAGTTCTTTACAGAGCGGTAATATCGCTTCCGCCTTCTCCGGAGGCTGATTCAAGATCACAAACATGTAAGGTATGGTGTGCGCAATTTCTCGAAGCTTCACTGAATCGACGGTGGGCCCGATCACGGGGTACTTATATTTGGTGACTATAGGCGCTATGGCAAAGTGCAGCCCTGTGCTCCAAGGGGGAAGCAAAAGGTCGACCTTGTCATCCATAATCAACTTTTCCACCAGTCTTACGCAAGTTCCCCTGTCGCTTTTATCATCGTATCTGATGATCTCCACGGGTAATTTTTTGCCATACTCTTTAACATATATTCCCCCTTGCGCATTGACCTCCTTGACCCACATGTCGTATGGGGCTATCTGTGTCGTCTGTGCACCTGTCGCATAAGGCCCCGAAAGGGAAATAGCATTCCCAATAACAATTTTGTCCTTAGCATACCCTGTCAGGGGTAAGGCTATAAAAATAATCGTCAAAAAAACGCAAATGGCCAGTTTAGAGCTTCTCTCAGCTTTAATCATATTTGCCTCCTCTCACGGCTTTGCCCGCTAATGGACTCTTCAAACGGGCCAGGGAAAATCAAGAGTCCATATTGCGTGGTAGCCAACATGGTTCTTTCATGGTCCGTGGCCTCTGTCTTGAACCTCCTCACATTCATTTCCATCAAAAAACCAGGCCGTGAATCCGAGAAGATCCTACACAACAGGCCTCCCCAATCATGAGCAAAGCTTTCTTTCCAGCTAATCTAACTTCAGGTGATCTCACCCCCTTTCCCGCTCCCAACTTCTTGGGAAATAAATCGTGTTCAAAATGGCACTTCCAACAGGTTGGTCGTTCCCCTAACCTTTGTCAGGCTAAACCGGACAAGAAAGAGCCTTTTCAAATGATGGTCTTCACCATCCCGCCGTCCACATTGATGGTCTGGCCCGTAATGAATTTCGCCCTGTCCGAGGCCAGGAAGGCCACCATGTTTGCGATGTCCTCCGGGTCGCCATGGTGGCCCAGCGGGATGTTTTGCTCGGCAAACCACTTCATAACCTCTGGTCCTGTCATCCCCATCACTTCACCCAGTTGTTCGGCCAATGCGCCGGGACCTTCCCAGAGGGGCCCTCGTATGGGGCCAGGACAAACGGCATTCACCAAGATGTTGTCCTTGGCCAAGTAGTTACTCAAGTCCTTTGTGAGCATGTTCAATGCGGCCTTGATGGAGTCATAATCGACCAGATT
>JARRRH010000590.1:0-3279 GCA_037380925.1 Deltaproteobacteria bacterium
AAGGAAAGGCAGGGCAGATCGATCTCGTCTCATGCTCTAGTTTGGAAGGGTATCGCATCGTACCGGGGGCACCTGTGGTGGAGGGAGGGCGTGCCATGGTGGACTGCATCTTCCGGGCTGTCGCCTTAGCAAAAGAGGGAGCCATTGATGCCATGGTCACGTGCCCCATCAGCAAGGCCCTCATGCACAGAGCAGGATACTGCTTTGAAGGCCACACCCAACTCATAGCCCATCTCACGAACTGCCAAGACTATGTCATGATGCTCGCCGGAAAAACACTCCGCGTTGCCTTGGTCACCGTACACTGCGCTCTTAAAGATGTCCCTTCGAAACTGACTACAGGCGGAATCTACAAAACCATCAACATCACCTGCAAGGCGCTCCGGGAAGACTTTGCCATACACAGCCCCCGCCTGGCTGTGGCAGGCCTGAATCCTCACGCCGGGGAATCCGGGCTTTTTGGGTCGGAGGAAGAGACGGTGATTAAACCGGCCGTGGAGAAAGCAAGGAGTGAGGGTTGTCTGGTCAAGGGACCGTTGCCGCCCGATACCCTCTTTTTCAAAGCCGCAGCCGGCCACTTTGATGCTGTTGTGGCCATGTATCATGACCAGGGCCTGATTCCCCTCAAACTGCTTCATTTCTCAGATGCCGTCAACGTCACCCTGGGCCTTCCCATCATCAGGACTTCCGTGGATCACGGCACCGCTTATGATATTGCAGGACAGGATGTGGCCGATCCTTCCAGCCTCAAAGAGGCAATCCGGCTGGCGGTCCTCATGGCCGAGAACAGAGCGAGAAGAGGAGTAAGCAATAAGCAATAGGAAGCTGCAGAAATGTCAAATGCCAGAGTTTACGCGCTTTCGGTGGCGCCAGAGGCGGGTAAACCTCAGAGCCTCACTCGTTCAAATCGTTGTTGAAGAATGAAATCTCCCCTAGCCCCTCTTTACAAAAAAGGGGAAAATGAGGAGACAATTTTCTCTGATGGCTCTGCGGACTCGATCGACCCTGTCGGAGACCCTGAGTGCCGTCGAAGGGAGCCAGTTCGAAGGGGAGCGGGCGAGAGGAAATGAAGACAAACGACGAATGTCGAATGACAAATCACCAATGAACAAGCAATGGGCGGGGCCAGCGCACCCGCCCATGTCATACAAACGAAAGCGCTTGGTCTTCAGCTTGCTAGCCTCCGAAACCCTTCACAATCGCTTCCAGCATCGGACCGAGATCCGGAATCTTGAAAAAGAGGAGGAAGCAGATCAGCAACGCGTAAATACAGAGGGACTCGATCAGGGCCAGACCGATGATCATGGTGGTCATAATCTTTCCACTCGCCTCCGGATTTCTCGCTGTTCCCTGTAGGGCCCCGTTAATGGCGTGCCCCATGCCGAGGCCCGTTCCCATGGCGGCTACCCCGATCCCAAAACCGCAGGCGATTGCTATCCCAAAAAAAGTCCAAAGCCCGGCAGCCTGGGCCTCCCCTTCGGCTGCAAGGGCCACAGAAGAGAATCCCAAGATCAGAAATATGTTTAAAATCACAGCGACAACTTTTCTCGACATTTTTACCCCCTTCTTCCTTAGTTTGCCTTCTACCTTTTTTACTGCAAAGGGCTCGCTCACCCTCAACCTTATCTAAATCCGAATATCGAATTTCGAAACTCAAAACAAACTAGAATCTTTAAAGCGAACAGGTTTTTAGTGCATTTCCTCCATGGCCCCGGCAAAATAAACAATGGAAAGGAGCATGAAAACCACAGCCTGAATAAAACTGACCAAGATTCCCAGGAACAGAATGGGAAGCGGGGCCAGATAGAGCCCTGCCAAGGCGAAGAGAATTCCCAGAATCTTCTCCTTGCCGAAGATGTTCCCAAAAAGCCGGACGCTCAATGACACCACCCTTGCAAGATGGCCGATGCATTCAATGACAAACATGAGCGGGGCCAGGGCCCAGACAGGCCCTAGAAAATGCTTGACGTACTCGGCTCCATGGAACTTTAAACCGATGATGTGGGTGAGCACGAAGGTGCAAATGGCCATGGAGAGGGTGGTGTTCAAATTGGCCGTGGGGGATAAGAAGCCGGGAATGAGGCCGATTAAATTGGAAATAAGGATGTAAAGAAAAAGGGTTGCAATAAACGGGAAAAATGCCCTTCCCTCGGGCCCCGTAATCTCCACCATGAAATCTTCCAGGCTCTGGATGATCACTTCCAGCAAGATTTGCCCCTTTCGAGGCACGAGGCGGATCCCTCTGGCAAGTAGAAACCCCCCCAGGATCAGGATGGCCATTACCAGCCACTAATAAACAACATGGGTCGCTTGGTTGCCCGAGGCCGAGCCTGCTCAGGATTTCCACCAAGAAGTAATAATGATGCTCCATGCCTAAGTCGCCTCCCTGGTCACTGTTTTCAAGGCCATATGAATTCCCATGATGACGATGCTCAATACTACCGTCGAAAGACCAACGGCCAGACCCGCAGGATCCACCCATTCCCTTGTGATGAGCAAATAAATCACGATTCCGAGCCCCAGCAGCCGCAAGTAGTACTTAGCAATAATAGCAGCCTTCCCACGGATCATCTTGCGGTCGGTGTTAAAAGCCTGCCGGACAGCGCGCTGCAACATCCCGAAGTTCGCAATCATGGCGAAACCGCCCAGGATCACGCCGAGAGTCCAGGCCGGCCTCATGAGGAAATAGCTCACCACCGAAAGGATCAAGAGGATGATCCAGTTCAACATCTTTATCTCACGATGTAGGATTTGCCAATCCATCCGCACCCTGCCGAGGCTTAAGAATCCTTAAGCTTTTTGTACATGATTTGAAGGTTCCTGAATGCGGCAACAATGCCGAAGCCAAGGAAGACGAAAAACAGCCAAGGCGAGGTATGAAACTTCTTGTCCAGCCAGTGACCCAGAAGGGCCCCTATGCCGACTGAAAAAGCCATGGACAGACCCACGGTGCTCAAATAGCCCAGGGTTCTAAAGAGTTTCTTGGTTTCCTTATCCATGAAGGATAATCAAAATCGCTCGCCACAAGCCGATTTGCGGGTTGTCTCTATCACAGGTTTTCCGCCAAAGTCAACGACTTTTTCCTGCCTTTTCAGCTCAAGGAATTCAGACTTTTGGCGGCACAATCAATGGTTTTTCCAATAATTTCCTCGTCATGGGCCGTGGAAACAAACCAGGCTTCAAAAGCCGAGGGCGCCAGATAGACACCCTCTTCGAGCATTCTTGAATAGAAATTTGCAAACAATCGCGCATTGCTCCTTTTCACGGAGGCAAAGTCTC
>JARRRH010000591.1:0-3774 GCA_037380925.1 Deltaproteobacteria bacterium
GGCCACCGACTTCCAGGCCAGGATCGTGACCATGCTGGCTTCGGATCCAAAGTATCTCGGACAGCCGATTGTCATTATAAACAAACCGGGCTCCGGGGGTCAGGTGGGATGGAACTGGTTCGTGGAGAAGGGATCAAAGGACGGGTACACCATGGCCGCATACAACGTCCCCCACTTCATTGCCCAATCCATCGTGTACAAGACGAAGTTCAACATCCACGAGTTCGAACCGGTGGCCAACTGGGGCGCCGATCCGGCCGTGTTGATCGTGGGGAAAGAGAGCCCTTTCAACACGGTGGAAGACCTCGTAACCTATGCAAAAGCGAACCCCGGCAAGGTGACGGTTTCGGGGGCGGGGATGTACGTGGGTCATCACATCGCATTCCTCCAATTCCAGAAGGCCGCGGGGATCAAGATGACGTATATCCCGGAAAAGGGCGGCGTGCCTGCTTTGCAGTCCGTCATCGCGAACAAGGTCAAGGCCGGATTCAACAACCTCGCGGATGCCTTCCGCAGCAAAGGCCAACTCAAGATCCTCGCGATTGCCGATCTGGAGCGGCATAAATTTTTGCCCGAGGTCAAGACCTTCAAGGAACTCGGGTTTGACGTGGATGACTCCAGTGTGAATTTTCGGGGCGTCGTCCTTCCCAAAGGCGCTCCCAAAGAGGTTATCGAGAAGTGCGCCGCAGTCTTCCCGAAAATGTTCGCCGATCCCAAGACCCTGAAACAGATGAAGGAATCGGGCAGCCCCGTTAAAATTATGAATCGGGACCAGGTGGTCAAAATGTTTCAGGAGCGTCAGAAATACTTGGAGGGCCTCCTCGCCGAACTCAAGAAAAAATGACAGGGAGGGTTCCACTGGTGATCTGAGAGGGGAGGGCGTCGTCCTCCCCTCCAGATCGAACCGGAAGCTGCCGAAGAGATGGAACGACTCACCGTCGAGGTGTGAGGGGATGCATTTCGTCACCATTAGCAGGACCTTGGGTTCGAGCGGTACCGAGGTCGCAAGACGCGTTGCCGAAAAAATGGGGTACCGGTTCGTCGACACCGACGAGATCGACCGTTCAGCGCGTTTGAAGGGCTTTGTGAAAAGCGTGGAAGAGCTGGACGGAAAGGCCCCCTCCTTCTTCGAACGCTATTTCTCCGATAAACCCGAGATCAATCTAGACCGTCTCAACTCCGTGATCTATGAGATGGCCAAAGAGAGCGACACCCTGTTCGTGGGGCGGGGAGGGCAGGTCCTGTTGAAGTCCTTCGAATGTGCCCTCCACGTACGGGTCACAGCCTCGCTTGAGACCCGCATCCGGAACTTGCTGCAAAGAGGCTACAATGAAACTGCGGCCGTCAAGGCCGTAGAACGGAGCGACCACGAGCGAAGCGGCTTCATCCGATTTGCCTTCGGAGTGGATTGGAACGACGCGGCTCTCTACGACGTGGTTCTCAATATGGACAAAGTCAGCGTCAATCTGGCAGTGGAGACCCTCTTGACCATGGCCCGGTCCGGTGGAACATGGCATTGGAACACAGGGCTCGGGCCGCGATTATCGCAGCCGGCCTGTCATCAGGTAAACTGACGGCTGTCTTTGTTTCCGTATCCGGAACCGGAACCGTTCAACTGACAGGGGTTGCAAGAGACGAAGAAATAAAAGAGCGAGCGGGAAGGATACTGGAAGAACTGGCGGGCGTCGGTTCGATCGACAACCAGATAACCGTCATCCCCGAATCCGTCGGTGCGGTTTGACCCTCACGGTCACGTGAATCCAAATCGTGTCTCCTTGGGAGCGGGTGGGCAAAAATTGCGTATAAACCACTCTAAATCATCCCGGGGCCCCTCGCCATGAAAAAAATGTGGTATCATAAAACCCTTGTTCCGCACCCTGCCAAGGCATTCGGTGGCAAAATCGGCGGGATAGCCGGGGAACGAAGAGAGGACAGAGGGGGCACGGGAAATGAAGGAGACGGCCAAGCTTATTATTGACGGGGAGACCTATGAATTGCCGATCGTGACGGGGACCGAGGGGGAAAGGGCCCTTGACATCTCCAAGCTGAGAAAAGAGACAGGCCTCCTCACGCTCGATCCCGGATATTCCAACACGGGGAGCTGCGAGAGCACCATCACCTTTCTGGATGGGGAAAAGGGGATCCTTCGTTACAGGGGCATTCCGGTGGAGCAGTTGGCGGAACATTCCTCCTTCCGTGAAACGGCCTATCTTCTGATCAACGGGGATCTCCCCACCAGAAAGGAGTTGAACCGCTTTTCGGTCATGTTGAACGATCACTCTTTGGTGCATGAGGACATGGCCGATTTCTTCAAGCACTTTCCCCGAAGGGCTCATCCTATGGGGATTCTCTCCTCCATGGTGAACGCCTTGCGGGCATTCTACCCTGAATTGCCCGAACGGAGCGAAGAAGAAGAGATCAACGTGGCATTCACCCGGCTCATCTCCAAGGTGAGAACCATGGCGGCCATGTCCTACAAGATTTCCAGGGGACATACGGTGGTGTACCCGAGACATGACTTGACCTACCCGGCCAATTTTCTAAACATGATGTTTGATTCGCCCGTGCGCCCCTATTACCTTGACAAGGACATCATACGCGCTCTGGATGTTTTCTGGATTCTCCACGCGGATCACGAACAGAACTGCTCCACAGCGGCTGTTCGACTGGTGGGAAGCGCCAGGGTAAACATCTATGCGTCGATCTCAGCAGGCATATGTGCCCTTTGGGGACCGCTCCACGGCGGCGCCAACCAGGCGGTCATCGAAATGCTCACGGAAATATATCAGAACGGCGGTGATGTGGCCCCCTTCATCGCAAGAGCCAAGGACAAGACGGATCCTTTCAGGCTCATGGGATTCGGGCACAGGGTGTACAAGACATACGACCCGCGGGCTCGCATCATGAAGGAAATGTGCGACCGGGTTTTGGTCAAGCTGGACCGGCATGACCCCCTGCTGGACATTGCCAAAAAGCTCGAGGAGCTCGCTCTGGAAGACTCATATTTCATAGACCATCATCTCTATCCCAATCTGGATTTTTACAGCGGTATTGTTCTCAGGGCTATGGGCATTCCCCTCAACATGTTCACCGTCATGTTCGCCATAGGGCGTCTGCCTGGCTGGCTCAGCCAGTGGAAGGAAGGCATGGATGATCCCGACTGGAAGCTGCACCGGCCACGTCAGATCTATATCGGGCCTAGGACCAGGGACTACACACCTTTCGCCGATCGCAACGGCGTGGGCGTGGGTGGAAGTGAAAACTCCTTGACCAGGTCATCCCTAGGAATCCAGTACGGGGCGGACTCCTTCCCTTAGAAATAGCATTTGGACATGGAATCCGGCCCGGATTCCCTCCGTCATGGGGCGATCAGATTTATGATCATTTGTTCGGCCTTCGCCATGCTGACACGTTCCAAGTTGATCACCAAGTCGTAGAAGAGCGGATCATTGTGGCGCTCTTTTTCAGCAAAGAGACTCAGAAAATTGGTTCTGGTGCGGTCTTTCTCTCTGATGAATTTCTCCGCGTCCTGCTCCGGGAGCCCGAACGAATCCATGACCATCTGAAGCCGGGAATCCCAGTCGGCCACCAGGAGCATACGCCACACTTCGTCAAGGCCTTTGAGAATGTACTGTCCTCCCCTCCCTATAATGACCACGTCTCCTTGTTCGTGAAGTTCTCTCACAATAGCCGTGACGACCCCGAGGTATTTCTTTTCGTCCACAGTTTGGTATCGATCGCTTATGACCCGGTTAATGAAATCCTTGCTCACCA
>JARRRH010000592.1:0-1442 GCA_037380925.1 Deltaproteobacteria bacterium
CATGGCCCACCTCACCCCAGTCTTCATCCGGAACCCCGACAACAGCGACCTCTTCGATGCCCGGATGTTTTCTCAACACGCGTTCGACCTCGGCCGGGTACACGTTTTCTCCTCCTGAGATATACATGTCCTTTGCCCTGTCGACCAGATAGTAGTAACCCTCCTCGTCCATGCGAGCCAGGTCTCCCGTGCGCAGCCATCCGTTCTTGATCGTTTCCTCGGTCCGGACGGGGTCCTGCCAGTATTCCTTCATCATGATGGAACCGCGCACCACGATCTCCCCTACCTCGCCCGGTGAGGCGGGCCGGCCTTCCTTGTTGACAATAGCAACCTCCGCATGGAAAACCGGCCGGCCCACAGAACCGGGCTTGCGGAGAACGTCTTCCTCCGAGGCCCAGAGGAGGATGGAGGTCTCTGTTTGGCCCATGATCTGGCGAAGGGAAAAACCGGCTTCGTTGAGCTGGGCCAAGAGTTCCGGAGTCGCCTTTTCCCCGCCGATGGCACAGATTTTCAGTGATGAAAGGGCCGCCCGATTTTCTCCCTGGGCTTTGACCAGGGATTTGTAAACAGTGGGCACGCCCAGGAATTTCGTGACGCGGCAACGTTGAATGTCCTCATAGGCCTTTTTGGCATCAAACCTGCGGTGGATAACCATGGTGGCCCCTTTGTAGAGGACCGGAGAGGCCTGAATAAAGAGACCGCCCGAGTGGAAAAGGGGGAGAACGACGAGCATGATGTCGTCGAAGTGAAGTTTGAAGAAGATGTCGGCATTCAAGCAGTTAAAGAAAGTTTTCCGGTGCGAAAGAACCGCCCCCTTTGGTTGACCGGTAGTGCCCGAGGTGTACATGATCACGTGAGGTTCTTCAGGATCTGCAGGTCCCAGGGATTTGGTGAGGAAGGGCTTTTGTCCCTCGAAGGAAAGTGCTTCCCTGTTGTAGTCCAAAATGGCTAGGGCCGTGGGTGGCGTATCCACGCTGGCCAGTAGAACGAGGGGTCTGCGCCGGGTGAGATTGAGGCCCATGACGGTTTCAATGAGTTCCTCGCCGAAGACGAAGAGTCGCGGCCGGCTATTCGTCAGTGTATAGTCGAGTTCAGGCCCAGCGAGGCGGAAGTTGACGGGCACAAAGATAGCACCCAATCGGGAGCATGCAAGATAGAGTTCAAGAAATTCGGGACCGTTTTCCAACATAGCCGCTACCCTGTCCCCTTTCTCGATACCCAAGGACTGAAGCCAGCAACTCGCTCGATTGGCCCTTTGGTGAAGATCCAGGTATGTGATCTCTTGCCCCTCAAAGATGATCGCGGGCTTTTGGGGGTGCAATTCACTCCATCGCTGCACCCACCAGGCTATGTTCATGGACTTGATCATTTTCTCACCAGGTCACATATAGTGCATTGTCTTCCAGAACTCCGGGTCGGTTTTGTTTTTCCAGTCGGCACCG
>JARRRH010000592.1:1476-5730 GCA_037380925.1 Deltaproteobacteria bacterium
GCCGGCTTTTTTTCTCCCTTGGCGTGGACTTCCAGAATGTCCTTGAGAAAGACCTGGATTTCCGAGATCCGCTCTTTCGGAACATAGGCAAGCGCCCCTTTTTTCAGAGACTTCACGAGGTCTTCCGGGCTCAGGGCGTGTGCCGTCAGCATCAATGTGGGTATGTCTCTGTTTTTTGTGATCTCTAGAATATCGTAACCCTTCACACCCATGATGTCCAGTATAGCGGCATCGAAGGTTTTCGTGTCAAGCAGCGCCTTTGCTGCCTGGAAGTCGGATGCGGTGTCGATCTCACATTCCTCCAGAAGACCCTCGAGGGTTGCCAGGATGTCGGGTTCGTCATCGACGATCAGGATTCTCTTCCCTTCCAGCATGTTTTTCTCTTCCAAACGTCTTTCTCCCGGTGTTCGCTTTGTTGCAGCAAAGACGAACTGATAAAATCCGAAATTTTCTGGTAACGTTCAAAAGTGTTTGCATGGGAACCACACCCGGAAAGGGCTGGCACCTTTTCTTCTGTTCCAAGGCTCCCGGCCCTTTCCTCTATCAAGCATCGTGTCGGAGATCACTTTGTGAGCCCATGTAAACTCTTTTGAACGATACCAATTTTTTATATCGGTTTTCCTACTTCATCAAGCTTGGCAAGTAAAGGGCCAAGGAGGGAAAAATCATGACCAAGCCCATGGCGACGGCGTCGCAAACCAAAAAGGGCAAGCCTGCTTTGTAGATGTCGCCCATGGTGGTGTCCGGCGGCGACACCCCTTTCATCACAAAGAGTACGAGGCCAAAGGGTGGTGTGGTTGTAGCCATCTCCATGTTGATCAGCATGATCGTCCCAAACCAGAGGGGTTCGAAGCCCAAGGCCTTCACGATGGGCATGTAGATGGGCAGCGTGACCATCATGATCGTCAAGGGCTCCATAAAGGTGCCCATAAAAATAAGGATAATCTGCATGAAAATCAAAATGGCCAACGGAGGCAGGTTCAGCCCTGCGGCCAATTTGACCAGGCCGGAGCTGGCGCCGCTGAAGGCCAGAATTTGAGAAAAGGCCATGGCACCGGTCATGATCATGAACATCATCACGGTGATCTTGAGTGTGTCGGAGACAGAGGTGGAAATGGCCTTCCAATCCCAACCTTTGTAAATGAAGACGAGCATGAAACAGCCCACAGCGCCCATAGCGGCCGACTCCGTGGGCGTGGCCACGCCCAGAAACATGAGACCGATCACCAGAAACACAATAGATCCGAGGGGAAGGACATATTTGCACGTCAGAATGATCTTCTGAGAAAAGGGGACGGGCGTAAACTCGTACGAAGGGGCGAGTTCTGGCTGCATGATGGCCCTGACAATGATGTATGCGGCGTAGAGCATGGCCATCGCGATTCCAGGCACAATAATCGCCACCAGGATTCCCCCCACGGAGACCCTGCTCAGTGAAGCCCACAACACCCCAAGGGCGCTTGGCGGGATCATTATCGCCAGGCCGCCGCTTCCGAGTATAGGGCCGAGGGTCATGGGCTTCTTGTAGCCGCGCTTTTTCATTTCCGGAACCAGTACGGATCCGAGCATGGCACAGCCCGCCATGGCGGAGCCGGACAAGGTGGCAAACAAGGTTCCCCCTCCCACGGCCAACAATCATTCTCGGCGCAATCCCGGACCGAAACATGATCTCTCCCATCAGAACGAAGAGAGGCACCGGAAGGAGCGAAAAGGTGGCTACGGATCGGTAAACGCTTCGGATCAGCTGGGTCAGGCCCCCTTCTCCCCCCCAGAAAACATACACCCCTATGATATTGATAAAAAGAAACGAGAAAGCGACGGGAACGCCGATGAGGAACAGGAGCATCAAAGCGAGGAAGACCAACAGCAGGGTTATCCACCATTCCATAAGGGATCCTTTACCTTGTTGGGTTTATGATTTTTGAGTTTCGATAACCAGTCCCGCGACATGCAACCAGCCTCTTCTGATAAACTGAACAAGAAGCATGAGGCTCCCCACAGGAATGATAACGATAATGATGGAAACGGGTATTTCCATGGCCGTGGGTGTATAGATCCCTCTTTGCAAATAGTCCCAGGTCAGTTGGAAGCCCGAGACCGTCAAAGTGATGGACACAAAAATCCCTATGGCGGAAGTGACTATACCCATGAGGGCTATTGCTTTGGGTTTCAATCGATTCAGAATGATGTCCACCTTCACATGGCCTTCTTGCCGCAAAAGCCACGTTGTACCGAGAAACGTGATATAAAGCAGCAAGACCTCCGTCACCTCGGTAACCCACATCTGGGGGCGATTCAGGAAATAGCGCAGGATAACCTCCATACAGACAGACAGCATTATGAACACGAGGATGAGGCCTGCCAAGAAAATCATCCCATCGATCACACGGTCAAACCAAGCCATGAGTCTCTTCATTCTTTTTCCTCAGCATGCGGGGTGGGCCCCCGGCGGTCGGAAAGGGCCCACCCGAACAGGTTGTGATGATTAATTGCCTGTCAACTTTTTGAGAGTCGGAACCAGATCAGGGACCTTCTTTTCTAAATCCTCCCACTCGGCGTCATATGAGAGTTGGAGATACTTCTCATTCTCTTCAGGGGAGAACTTGATCCGGACGATCCCCATTTCATCATACCTTTTCCATTCTTTCGCGATTTCCTTTTTGAAATAAGCGACCATCTCAGGCTCGAACTTGACTGTAATGTCCATAAGCTTGTCCTGAAGTTTTTTGTCAAGATCGTTCCATTCGTCAAGGTTCATGAGGATCAGAACGTTCTGACGGGTGTAAAAAGGAATGTCGATAATGTATTTGCAATGCTTCGTCCAGCCCCAATCGGCCGGCCCAAGGGTGGCAAAGCCGAAGCCATCCACCAGTCCCCTCTCCAGAGCGGTATAGGTTTCACCGAACTTCACGGTGACCGGGACCATGCCCAGCTTTTTCATGAAGCGATCGTAGAGGGCGGCGGTTCTGATTTTGATGCCTTTCAGGTCATCCAACTTACTCACGGGCTTGTTGAGCCTCAGATAGAAAGGATCATACAGCCATGTGCCCAAGTACATCATGCCTATACGCTTGTGGCGTTCCACCATGAAGTCATAGAAGCCCCCTGGTTTCCGCTCTTCTGCCATTGTGAGTCTGGATAACTGAAAGGCATTGCCTTCGGGCAGCAATGGTGCATAATAGGCGACGGGGTTGAAGATGACCTGCACCGTGTTGTTGCGGAGCGCTTCGGCCTGATCAAAACCCGGAATGACTTCAGGGCCTCCCACCCAGTCGATTTTGATGCTGTCCTTGCATTGGTCGTTTACCCGGTTAACCCAAACATGAATCATCGCACAGAGAGGATGGTCTTTGGGCAGAAAACTGACGGCCTTCATGGTTTTCGGCCCGGCCACCGCAGCCGAGGTCACGAAAAAACCCACGAAAAGAATTCCTGCAATTAAACAAGGTAAACCTTTCTTCATGGTTCCCTCCCTTCTTTTTAAGGTTGATGTGAAAATAGACGGCACCGTCTCCTTAAGCCCTTCTTCACCTCCTTTCGTAGCGGTTGTCCTTCATCCGGGCGCGGAGCGCCTCGGTTGCTTCTCTGTCCACATTCATGTCCCTGTCGAAAAGCACCGCGTAGTGTTCCCTGGCCGATTCGCGGCTGACCTTGTCATTCAACACATCCCAGCGAACCTGTTCGGGGTCCCGTTCGTACGGGATGCCGTACCCGCCGCTTCCCGGAAGCTTGATGCTCAACACATCTCCTGCCTTGAGTGGATCAACGCCCTTGGATCGGCATCTCTGTTCCCGGCGCGTTTCCGAGTTGTTTTCGGAAGTATGAAAATCATACCGATATGTAAGAAAGCGGATGTCCCTGCGCAACGAGAGTCCGCCCCGGTGTTTTCCAGGACCTCCGGAGTCGCAGATAAACTCGTAGCGTTCGATCATCACCGGGTTTTCCAATTCCGCGGCTTCCACCGGGGTGTTCATGAACCGGCCCAGGTGCAAATCCTGGCCGTCAGGGCCGTCCTTTGTGGGCCGTGCTCCTGCACCCCCGCCTTGAATCTCGATGTAGGTGAAGCGTTTGCCTGTCACCGGATCGATGCCTGAGAAGCTGTTGGTGCAGGCTTGACCGTGACTGCCGGCTACAACCCGGGCGGGCACAACGTCACTCATGGCTTTGAGCATGGCTTCAACAATTTTCGTCATGGTTTGACTTCGGGCTGTCACCCCTGCCGGCGGCACGGGGTTGGTCAGCAGGCCTGGCTTG
>JARRRH010000593.1:0-2958 GCA_037380925.1 Deltaproteobacteria bacterium
TATGGACGACTTGCGAATCGCTCATGATTGCCTCCATTCGAAATCGGATCACCGCTGTCACAGGATTCGAGAGGCTTCCATGGAATGAAAATCTCTTGCTATCTAACCTGCTTTCCTAGACTGGCTCAATAGGGTAAAGACTGTATTCTATATTATGAAGTTAGGTATGTGATGTTGAATTTCTCTTCAGTCGCCTTCGCCAGGATGCCCCGCGCGCCCGTCCTCCGCAGCAGTGCTACTGCGGAGGCTGGAGAAGCACGGGGAGGATCGGCCTTCGCTGAAGGCTTCGGCCCGATAAAATGGCGAAAAGCGACGGCGGGTCTCGCTTGGCTTTGCCACAAACGCCTCAGCCCTCTGTGCCGGAGAGCTTCACTTGAAGCCTTTGCGTGGGTTCTTCTGACAGCTTCCGATCGGGTGGCCCTGCCGACCGAGATCACTTTCAGGACGGCGTTGCACTTGAGGTTATTCCTTTTCAGCCGGAATGGCTGACATTTGAGAGGCCTGCATAGAGCGCCTATCCCTTTCTTTGATTGCAGGCATAGAAATACAGCGTCCGGCAAGTCAAAATAGGTGATTTTCCTTATTTACCTCCCAAAAACCTCTTACTATTCTCTATCCAGCTGCCTGCTGAACTGGGTCTGTTTATTCGCAGCAGTGCTATGACTATGATACTGAGTTACATAGGGATTTTCGTTTTTGTGGGCCTTACGGCTTGCGATAGTCAGAGACTAAAAAAACATGGCACTCACTCAACCCGCCGGTCTTGACGCCGGCGTGATTAAAAAAGCCGCTATTCTCCGTGTCCGTTAATGACTTCAACCAGAGATACCTGGGCGCGGTCGCCCCGGAAATGGCGCGTGAACTGGTCGAGCGCAATCACTTGGATGTTGATCCTGGTGCACTGGCCGGGGAAAAAGACAGACGATATGCCGGATGGGTGGAGGAAAACCTGTTGCCCCTGATGGGATATGCCTCCGAATCCGTCACGACCTTTTCCAGGTGCGGTATGAAGCTCGCCTGCGTTACGGGAAGCCCTCGGCAGACCGTCACGCTGAGTCTGAAAAGGTCGGGGCTCCTGGAAATATTCGATGTGGTTGTAAGCCGGGATGATGTGAACCGGAGCAAGCCCGATCCTGAATGTTACCGGCAGGCCCTGAGACGATTAGAAGAGCCGGCTGACAGGGGCATCGCCTTTGAAGACTCGGAGGCTGGTGTGGCCTCTGCTACTAGCGCCGGTCTAGTATGTTACGGCATTGTTAATGAGGCCTCAAAGGATCACGACCTGTCCTTAGCAACGAGGAGATTTTCAGGGCTTTGTGAAGCGACCCAGTGGGTCATGGAGCGATACGGCCTTTGCCCCGGTAGGGGTTCCGAGCCCGAGTTCGAGGCATGAGGGTCTCCGCCCGCCTTGGGGGTGCCTTTCTGCAGAGTCTTTGCTCGATCCCCCTCGTTTTTGAAAAGAGACCCCCATGCCCCTGCAACATGGTGAAACCGTTTTTGGACAGGAATGTCCCTTTCTAAGAATTAACGCTTTTAAAGGAGGAGGGCTATGATCTCCCTGGAGGTCAACGGAAAGAAGTGTGAGGTGGACGTCGGTCAAGACGTGCCCTTGCTGTGGGTCATAAGGGAGCGACTCAATCTGATCGGCACCAAATTCGGCTGCGGTATCGGTCTTTGTGGCTGCTGCACGGTTCTGGTAGACGGCAAGGCGGAGAGGTCTTGCATATTTCCGGTTGGAAGCGCCCAAGGCAAGAAGATCACCACCATCGAGGGACTGCCTGAAAATCACCCTGTAAAAAGGGCCTGGATCGAGGAACAGGTGCCCCAATGTGGTTACTGCCAATCCGGGCAGATGTTGCAGGCAGCCGCCTTACTTTCGGAAGATCCGAATCCTACAGAGGACAAAATCGACGATTTCATGGATGGCAATCTCTGCCGCTGCGGCACCTACGAGTTTATTAAGACAGCCATCATGAAAGCTGCCAAGGAGGGAAAAAGCTCATGAAGGCTCCCATTACACGTCGTGAATTTATGAGGACATCTTTGGCTGGTACAGGGCTGACCCTCGCCGTTTTTATCACGTGTTTCGGATACAAAATCAGCAAGGCCGGCGAAGTGAAATCGGGCCCATTGAACCCGTTCAGTCCGGACGTATGGATCCAAATAACCTCTGACAACATCGTGACCATTGTTGTGAACAAGTCTAACATGGGTCAAGGAGTCTATACGTCCCTTCCTATGATTGCGGCGGATGAACTTGATGCGGACTGGAACCAGATAAGGTTCACTCCGGCTCCGGCGGGAGAGAAATATATTGATCCGGTGTGGGGTATGCAACTCACCGGAGGGAGCACCAGCGTAAGACACATGTTTGAGCCGTTGGGAAAAGCAGGCGCGACGGCCCGGGAAATGCTTGTCACGGCAGCCGCCCAGACTTGGGGAGTGCCCCTGGACCAGTGTGTTGCCCACAAAGGCGCTGTACGGGAGAAGACGAACGGCCGGTCCCTGACATACGGCCAACTGGTTGAGAAGGCATCCACTCTTCCTGTTCCCGAAAATCCGCCTTTGAAGAAGGAAAGCCGGTACACCCTTATCGGTCAACCCCTGGCCCGTCTCGACATCCCTTACAAGGTCGACGCATCTGCGGTCTTTGGAATCGACGCCTCTGTTCCGGGTATGGTGTATGCGGACATTGCCCGCGCTCCTGTTTATGGGGCCCATGTGGTCTCTTACGATAAGGATGCGGCGGAGGCACTGCCGGGGGTGCATAAGGTCGTTCCCATAAGCAGCGGTATTGCGGTGACCGCCGACTCGATTACGGCGGCGTGGGAGGGAAAGAGAGCCCTTAAAGTGACGTGGAGCAAAGGGTCAAATCCGGATTTGAATAACGACACACTGGAACGCCAGCTGGTCGAGTTCCTGGGCAAACCGGGGAAGACGGCGAAGCAGGAAGGAAAC
>JARRRH010000594.1:0-2820 GCA_037380925.1 Deltaproteobacteria bacterium
CTTTCCATTCAGCCGTCAGGCCGAAGTACCTGCCAATGTTATGCACTGAGGCTCGATGTTCCTCCACTGAGAACGCCCCGCAGCAATCCTCGACAAGCAAAATCCGGAAGTCGAGATTGAACCCATCCCTGGCCGTGCTCTCAACACACACGTTGGTAGTGACTCCGGTCATGCAAAGTGATTCGATGCCACGCGCCCTAAGCACTAAGTTCAAATCTGTGCCGACAAAACCGCTGAAGCGGTGCTTGGTTACGACAAGGTCATTCAATTGCGGCGTAACTCTGTAGAACTCCGCGCCCCAAGTGTCCGGGCGACATATTTTCATCTCCCGCCCACTCCCTTCGATACGATCGAGCCAACTGTCTGAATCCGTCCACTCGCTGTGAATGGTCCGAATAAAGATCACCGGCCAGTTGCGCGATCGCCACCAACGGAGAAACGACTCTAGAGAGTCTATTGCATTTTCCACTTGGGCGAGATCAAACTCTGTTTTTCCGAAGACGCCTTCAGGGCTGCAAAAATCGTTCTGAACATCGACCACGAGCAGCGCGGACTTGAGGTGAGCCACCCATTTGGCGATCTTCTTTCAGGCACACCAAAAGCAAAAGATTGTAAACGTCATCGCCCATTCTGCGATCCCCTTTCTGGGAACTATGGCTGGACGGTTTTGAGGGTTTTGGCTCCCTGACTCATCAGTTCGCCGGCTCTCTTTTCCGACTCGGATGCCCCTCTGAGCCATCGCGCGATCTTCGCCAATCTTCCTTTGAGATCTTTCAGGGGGACAGATGGATTGTTGAACAGGAGGTCCAGGTGCGCAAGTCCTTGCTCATATTGGAGGGCTGTGGATCTCAGTTGACAAGAGGCCTGCTCCAGTTTGTGGTTGCCATCGGCAGCAGCTAGACCGGCGACGAAAGCGTGCGCATCGCTCTTGTAAGATCTACCCAGTTCAAAGGTCAGCATATAGAATCCCGTTAGGACCTCCAGGAGCTCTTCCGGCCTGTCAAACAGACCAAAGGCCTGCTCTACGTCATTGCCAAATTCCACAATCCCTTCAGGCCCCCAGCAGTAATCGCCCTCGATCTTCTTTCCGATCACCTCCTCTACTTGACCGAGGGTCAATCTCGAATTCCGCTCCATGACTTCTCTCCAATCTACGCTTTGTCTTTTGGCCGGCGGCTTCAAAATCACGAAACCGTTCTTGCCGAAATCCTGGAACGGCGTACCTGTAAGATCAAAAGCTTCTTTGAAATCCTCAATGGAAAACTCGGCATATCGCCCCGACTTCTCGGGTAACTGGCTGGTTCGCAGGTATTGCACCCCTTCACCCATATCTCCCAAGGCCGAGTCATGAATCATCACAACTCCTTTTTGCTCATCGTACCCGCACAGGACAACCAGGTGCGGAATGGGAACGGCCACTTTCCACAAATTTTTCATGTTGAGCCTGGCGATAAGAACAGGGACACCCCTATCCAAACAAGTTTTCATCAAGTCCCATGTATCGGCCCAGGGCCTGTCCTTGATGAGTTCGGTCCTGCACCCGATTTTATCGGCGGCATAGGCCAGGAATTCCCATGGCCCGAGCGGCGGGTTCGGAAAAGGAAAAGCGACCTTCCCTTTTCTGGAGTATCTAAAGCCATAGTTGAAACCCGCGAGATTCATCAGATAGGAGGGGGAGTAGCTTACTCCATAGTATTCCAGGATCGTTTGTAGGGAGGTCACGTGGCAGCGCGGCGTAATTCCCGAGAATATGTAAGGCACGTCAACCATGGCATGTTTCGGCATCACCATAGGTCCCTCCTAGAGTGGTCATCAATGGAAAGAGTGACGCAAAGGAAAAGCCGGGTCATCGCGGACAGCGTGGATCAGACTCCCAGATATTGGGACTTTATTTCCGCATTCTCATGCATCTCCTGGGGTTCCGATCCGTAGACAATCTCGCCCTTGCTCATGATGTACACATAGTCGGCAAGCCGCAGCGCAAAGGAATAGTTCTGCTCCACCAGCAACATGGAAAGTTCGTGGCTCTTGATTTCCCGGATCACCCGTTCCAGATCACGGACCAATACGGGCGCGAGGCCCTCAGAGGGTTCATCCAGCAAAAGCAGCTCCGGGTTTCCTACAAGACCTCTGCCGCAGGCAAGCATTTGTTGTTCGCCGCCGCTCAGGTTCTTGCCTCGTGACTGGAACCGGGCCTGCAGGGGAGGGAAAGAACGAAGCACGTCGCTTATGGACCAGTTTGACATATCTCTGCTTTGGACTGCTACATCCAGATTCTCCTTCACCGTGAGGGAGGAAAAGATGCGACGGCCTTGGGGAACCAAGCTGATGCCCAACCTTGCGATTTGATAGGTAGGAAGGTGAGTGATGTCCCGGGCTTTGAACACGATTTTGCCTTGACGAGGTGGCGTGAACCCGATCACTGAATGAATTAATGTGGTTTTTCCCATTCCGTTTCTACCAAGAATGGCGACGACGGAACCCTTTTCCACCTTAAGGCTCACACCCTGAAGCACATGGGAGTCTCCGTAATAGGTGTGGACATCCTGGATATCAAGAAGAGCCATTATCCCCCCATGTAGATTTCCTGAACCTGCGAATTCATCTTGATCTCGCTCGGGCTTCCGTAAGCCACGACTGTGCCGAAGTGAAGAACAATGACTCTTTTGGCAATCTCAAAAAGGGTATCGATGTCGTGATCGATCATCACTACAGTGATACTCGGTGAAAGTTTGCCGATCATGGAAATAAACCCTTTGGCCTCCTCCTGGGAAAGACCCGCAGTGGGCTCATCCAATAATAGGACGGACCTGCCCTGTG
>JARRRH010000595.1:0-3057 GCA_037380925.1 Deltaproteobacteria bacterium
GAAACAGAGAGGGGAAGACCGCTGGAGAGTGAAGGAATGCCTCACCCGCAAGGGGCATGGGACGCGTCAGTCCAAAAAAAGCCCCGTTAGGGGAGGTAGCCTAACGGGGCCAGGAGGAGGCGGGAATGAAGGAAAGGAGGAGAAACTTCATTCCCCTTTGGGTGGTTTTCCTTGTGTATAATTCATAAGCAAGTAACATGCCAAAAAACCAGAAATCGACTGCAAAGGTCTTTCACACAAAGGATCAGAAATAGATCATCAGGCCCTTCTCCCGGGTAGCTGGGATAAAGGGGGTCCAAGAGGCGAGGGTTTATGATATAATTCCTCCATAACCTTTTGCAATATTTGGGGGAACGGAGAGAGAGGCTGGTCCCATTTCACTCGAACTCTTGAACCCTTGAATCCACCTCGTCGCCTACCCCTTTTGGAGAGGATCCGCAAAATCAGAATTGAAGGATTTCGAATGATTCCCATCACAAAAAGTCTGGGTGTTGGCGAAAATGAAATCCAGGAGACCTTTATCCGGGCCTCCGGCCCGGGTGGCCAGAACGTGAACAAGGTGTCAACGGCGGTGCAGCTTCGTTTCGATGTGGTCCGCTCACCCTCTCTCCCTGCGGATGTCCGTGACCGTCTGATCCGGCTGGCAGGGAAGAAAATGACTGAAGGCGGGGTCCTTCTTATCGAAGCACGCCGCTTCCGGACCCAGGGGAGAAACCGTCAGGATGCCCTCGACAGGCTCGTCCGCCTAATCCGGAAAGCCGCAGAAAAACCCGGAGTCCGGCGTAAAACCAGGCCGACTCCGGCGTCAAAAAGACGACGTATGGAAAACAAGCGCCGCCGGGGTGAGGCAAAACGGCTCCGACACTCTCCCGTACCGTCTGACGAATAGGGTGCTCACGCTCAAAAGTGTTGGTAGAGTGCTCCCGCGCGTCTCATTGCACCTTATGGCCGTCCCGCCAGAACGCCAGGAAGCTCTCAGGCGGCACGTGAAGATAATCCTGAATCGGTCTGCACTTGGCTTTCAAAAGGAAAAAAGCCGCCGGGAACAGGTCCTTGGGATAAATGGTTTCAAAATTGGCCATGCCCTTCGACAGGATCAAGTCCGCCTTTTCCACCAACTCCAGAAATTCGTCGGAAACGCGATCCCAGTCTACGCCTGCCCCGTCTACGCCGGTGTCCGCCACCCGGCGGAAACGGTCTTCCAGCTGAGCCTCTCTGAGCTCGGCCCGGGTCAGGTCGTTTAAGGAAGGTCCTCCTTTCACCACCAGCACCGTTTCCTTAGCGCGTGCGCCGATGTAATCGTAAAGGGGGAGATCGAAAAAGATTTCACCGGCATTGTCGGTCAGATACAGTACCAGGTCCGGCTCTTTTGAAAGAAATACTTCCAGACGATCCGTGTCATCATAAAAGAAAGCGAGTCCTTTTCGTAGCTGACCCGGAATGGCGGCGAGGCTTTCTTCCGGGTCTTTGAAGAAGTCGAGACTGTTGCCCAACACTGCGAAACCGACACGCGAGCGGAGATCCGGCCCCACGTCCTGTTCCAGGCGAGATACGATCTGCCTTGCGAGTGCCATCTCTTTTCGTTTAAATGTTTCATAGGGGTCCGGGACCCCGAAGCGATTCTTTATCTCCTTCAGAATCAGGTTGGCCATCTGCGGGGAACTCAGGGTGGATCCCTCCCCCCTTTCCAGAATCTTCCGAGCCTCGGTTTGGACCTCCTTCTGGAGGCGGGCATTCTGGCTGTCCGCCAAAACCGCTGCGCTTTCCGCCAATTTCATCAGACAGTCCACACACTGAGGAAAGGGCTTGAGCGGTTCTTGTCTATGGGTCGCGGCTCCCGGCATCCCAGGTTCTCCTTTCAAAATAGAGCTGCTTGAGCATCCGTTTTCATGGGCCCTTTTATTAGGATAAGATATCTCATGGAAAATGTAATGCCAGGATTTCCGGGAGAAGAGGCTTTCGGCACGGTCAAGCATCCGCGCTGCCCTCTTGCCCATGGGATCACTGACCCGCCTTCAGGGTGAAGCGGAGCCAGTCCAGCATCTCCTGCATGTTCTTGGACAGGTACCAGCGGCCGTTGGCGAACGTGCCATAATCGGCCCCCGCCATGGCCGTGGCCAAGCGCGTAGAGTTGGCGTAGAACAACCACTGCTCCACCCATTTCTTTTCAATGGCCTCATTGAAAAGGCTGTCTTTCTGTGCCGGTCCCATGGCTGCGCCTTGGTCCCACGCGGAAAAGATGATCTGGGTGGCCGTGAGCGTCATATCGTTGGAAGTCTTTATGGTATTCTCCAGAGAGACAGATTTTCTTCATGGTCCGAAGTCGTTTCTTCTGTTCGGCGGCGTCTATCAGATATTGCGAAGCCACCTCGCCGGTCAGTTCAGCGGGTAACGGCAGCCCCGATTTGGTTCGCAGGATGGAGGTGTTCGGCGATTTAGGGTGGGCATGGGCATAGATGACCGCAAAGAGTCTCCAAGGGAGCCTGTCGTTCATCCGGTGGCTCCTCTCTGCCACCGCCTCGCCGTCGCCGTTCACCAGAAGGCTGACATGGCAGACCGCACAGGTGGGCGCAGTGAAGTCTTTCCCGATGGCCCAGGGAACGGCGTCGAAGTGCCACTCCTCATCCAGCGACGAGGCGACGTTGCCGTGCTTGCTCACCTGGTACACCGGATAAGCCGGCACATCGGGACCCTTGTGGCACTCCGAACAGGTGTACGGCTTGCGGGCCATCTCGATGGAGAACTGATGCCTGGTGTGACAGGCCGTACAGGACCCCTTGCTCCCGTCGGGGTTGAAGCGGCCCACGCCCTGGTTGGGCCATCCCGACAGGACGGGAATCTCCATCTCCCCCATGTCCGTTTCAACGGTCCTGGAACCCTTGACCTGTACGGCGGTCCCATGGCAGTAATAGCATGAATCGGCATTGGTCTCGTGATTCGGCGGTGAAAGGGTCGTTTTCATCACTTTAAACGTTTGGATGCCGTTAGAGGCGTCTATAAGGCTCTGATAAATGGCATTTTTCACCAGGTTCTCCCGCGCGTAAGCCATGATGTTTT
>JARRRH010000596.1:0-3268 GCA_037380925.1 Deltaproteobacteria bacterium
TCTGCCTCTGTCCTTCCTTTGCGTATCTTGACCGGCTTCACCTCGTCATAGACGACCTGGGCGTACTTCCTTAGCCTTTTCAAATAAAAGGATTCCCCCTCCTTCAGAAATGGCGAACGGGTCCGGTCGACGACAATGAGCCGCAACTTAAGCATGATCTTTTTTCAATGCGAGTTTCTTGGCAAGGGAATTCTCGGCCATGGTGATCTGTGCCTGGGCAAGGCGATAGTGATAGGGGGAATTGCCGTAAGGGTCTATGATATCGTCCGGTCTCTGTTCGGGGGATGCGTGTTTGCCGAGGAGTTCCACTTTGTCTTGCACGCGGGGCCATAGCTCTTCTATCAGTTTTGCATGTGCCTTTTCCATGACCAGTATGAGGTCCGCCCAATCCACCTCCTCTTCGGTCAACTGTCTCGCTTGATGATCGTTTGGGGAGGGAATGCCCATCTGCGACAGATAGCCGACCATAACCCGGTCAGCGGAATTTCCAGGATACGCGAACAGGCCCGCCGACATAACAGAAATGTCTTCGACCCCCAAGGCCTCAAGTTTCATTCTCAGAAGCACTTCAGCAAACCGTTGAATCAATGAAGCGCCTCAGATCCTTCCCTTGCAAGGGGCGCCCGGGTTTCGGATATTTCCCGGCTCCCCTCGGCTTGACCAAGACAGGGGCATTTTTAAGGTCTTCTCGAGGTCTCACGTTGAAATCAGGACCAAAGGTGTCCTGGAAGTACATCTCTTGAAAAGGAATGAATTTCAGCATGTGGGCTGTTGAATCAAGGACGCCCACCTCCCCTTGCCTTACGTGCCCTGCCTTAATCGCCTTCTGGAGGCCGGCCATGGATTCACCCCCTTGAGTACAGACAATGTTTCCGTGCCGGTTTGCAATGATCATCGAATCCATGATCTCCTGTTCACTCACCTGAACCACAAAGATTCTTTTTTCCCCGGCTGTACGATTATATTCTCGGACGATCTCGATGACCCTGGGCATGGAGACGGGGTTGCCGATCATGGCCGCCTGCGCCACGCTCGGCCTTACAGTCACCGGGAGGAAAACGCGCCTAGCTTCCTCATCCTCCAGATAGTATCGGTAGACAGGATCCGCGTGTTCCGACTGGACACCCACAATTTTGGGGAGTCCCTCAATCACGCCGGCTTTGTGGAATTTCAAAAAACCGCTCATGACCGCAGTGATGTTTCCTGCATTCCCTATGGGCAGGACAACCACCTTGTCTCCCACGTCGTAGTCAAAATCCTGGGATATTTCGTAGGAAAAAGATTCCTGCCCCAAGATACGCCAGCTGTTCTTGGAATTCAGGAGCGCCACTGGGTATTTCTCTGCAAGAGACTCCACGACTTTCATACAATCGTCGAATACCCCGGGAATCTCGAGAACAAGTGCCCCGCTGCCCAGGGGTTGGGACAACTGCTGGGGTGTGACTTTTCCGTAGGGGAGAAGAACAGCGGACTTCACAAACCCTTCCAGATAGGCCCCGTACAGGGCGGCGGAAGCGGATGTGTCCCCTGTAGAAGCGCACACGGCCAACAGATTCTTTATGCCCTTTTTCTTGGCAAAGTGGTTAATGTAGCTCAGGGCGCATGCCATCCCCCTGTCCTTGAAGGACGCACTGGGATTCAAGCCGTCGTCCTTGAAATAAAAGTCAAGGCCCACCATGGTCTTCAGCCGGTCATTCGCCTCAACCAAGGGTGTATGAGCCTCTCCGAGGTAAACAATCCGATCCATTGGAATCACGGGAGCAATGAATTCATAGTAGCGGAAAATCCCTTTCAGGGCCTGCTCGTTTAACATCCTTCGGTAGTCGAAAAGATCCCGCCACAGGCTGCCTCCCTGCTCCTGAACCCTCTCGAAATTCCGGTCGTAGAGAAGAAGCACACTCCCGCATTCGGGACATGTATAGAGGAGCCGGTCAATGCCCCAATCTGTGCCACATCCAAGACATCGGTACGCCATGTCGCCCCGTATTTCAGGTATGAGGTAGGGTCTGATGTGCTCGGGACATTGGCGGGTCTTCATGCTCTAATCCTGCAAAACGAAATCCTGTTTTTTTCTCACTTGGTCTCGTGTCCCAGAAATGACTCTAATAAGCTCTCGATTGCTAAAGGGCCGTTCCCTCTTTGGGAATTATTGTAGGTATTTCTGGAGCACGAGACTAGTCCTTAGATAAGCGTAATTTTCATGGCCTATAAACAAAAACACTCGAAATGCCCGTCAATATTGGTTAAAATTGATTTGCTCAAAAAAACTTAACCGATGAAAGGAGCATTTCGAGTGAAGCAAAAAGATACCAAAATTTTGAACGGCCGTAAACAAAATTTGGTAAAACGCCTCAAGCGAAAGCAATTTCCTGAACAGGCAAAACCCATGTTGAGAGCCCAAAATATTCATTACGAAATGGCTGAACGGGTACGCGCAATTGGATGCGGTGGAATTGGAGCTTTTCATCTGCTTGCCTGCAACAGTGGTCTTGTGGACGTGATTAATGAGAAACTGGATCTTTTGAAACGCCACCTGCCGTATCACGAGTCTGACCATGTTCTGAACATTGCTTACAATACCCTTGCCGGCGGAACTTGTCTTGATGATATTGAACTGCTGCGCAATAACGAAACCTATATGGACGGCTTGGGAGCTGAGCGCATTCCTGACCCCACCACAGCCGGAGATTTCACCAGGCGGTTTTCTGAGGGCGATGTGGTTGATTTGATGGAGGCGATCAACGACCTGGGGAGAGTGCAAGGAAGGAATCGGACTCTCTTATGATGGCAAGTGGTGCTACCATCCTCTTTTGGTCTCCCTTGCCAACACCATGGAGCCCCTGTACATGGTCAACCGTTCGGGTAACTGTGTTTCCCATGACGGTGCCGTTGAATGGATTGACCGGGCGGTTGATTTGGTTCGCCAGAGCTTTAAAAGGGTCTGTTTGAGGGGGGATACGGATTTTGCTCTGAGTGCACATTTTGACCGCTGGAGCGAAGAAGGAGTATCTTTTGCGTTTGGGATGGATGCGATGAAAAACCTTGTACAGATCGCTGAGGGCCTTGATAGCAAGCGCTGGCGAGTGCTGAGACGCTGCCAGAAGGAACCCCTGAGCGGGAAGCGGCGCAAGCGGCCCAAGAATTTTAAAGAACAGATTGTCATTGAAAAAGGGTACCGAAACATCAAATTGGTGCGCGAACATGTGACCGAGTTCAGTTATCGACCGACCAAGTGCAAACGGCCCTATCGGATGATTGTGCTCAGAAA
>JARRRH010000597.1:0-4781 GCA_037380925.1 Deltaproteobacteria bacterium
TGCCACGGGGATGACTGGCGAGGAGAGCCCGCCGAAGCTTTAGCGAAGGAGGGCTGATGGCTATGGAGAGTTCCGCCATCCTTTTCAGGATGCCCCGCGGCTTGCCGCGGGGAGGCTTCACTGTTCGGTAATGAACCAAGCGAAGTAGCGGATATCGAGGGGTTTGTTGCTGAATCAGGGGTCTGGAATACACATATGATGCGGCTTTGGAGGGAGGGCCAAAAGGTCGTTTTTCCCTGAAGCGCAGGTGGGCCGGGCCGTTCGTCAGGGCCGGAATCACTCGCCTGTTGACAAAATCTGATCAGGCAGACAACAATAGTATGGTTTATCGTACGCAGAGGTGTGGCGACGTCCAAAAATGACCCACCTAAGGCCGTACAGCAGTGCATCTTTATTTGAAAGGGATGAACGAGCTGCATTTGGATTGGAGAAAGCTGAAAAGGAGGAGATGTACATGAAGGTTATCGCTTTCAACGGGAGTGGCCGAAAAGATGGAAACACCGCCATACTTCTGAACGTGGTTCTTGGGGAGCTTTCTAAAGAAAGCATTGAAACCGAGCTTATTCAGCTCGCGGGCAAGGCTCCTCAGGGGTGCATTGCCTGCTACAAGTGCTTTGACAACAAAGATCAGAAGTGTGCCGTCACGACCGATAGGCTCAACGAGTATTTGGCCAAAATGATCGAGGCGGAAGGCATTCTGCTCGGCTCACCGGTCTATTTTGCGGACGCAAGTGCCGGAATCAAAGCCCTGATCGAGCGATGCGGCATGGTATCTACGGCTAATGGAGGACTGTTAAAGCGGAAGGTGGGCGCTGCCGTCGCGGCGGTAAGACGGGCTGGCGCGATTCACACGTTTGATACCTTGAATCACCTCTTTCAACATGCCCAAATGATTATTGTCGGCTCAAGTTACTGGAATGTGGGCATTGGCCGCGATCCAGGTCAGGTCAAAGAAGATGCAGAAGCCATCAGAACCATGGAAGCCCTCGGAAAGAACATGGCTTGGCTTCTCAAAAAAATCCATAGTGTGGGATGAAAGCCGTAAAAAGCAGCAAAAATGATCGAAAATTATCTTAGGATGAGCCTGATTTTGGAATCAACTTCCGAGGATTGAAGAACAACGTAACCCCTTCCGATCTCTGTTACAGTCAATCCTTCAAAAGATCTCCCCAACCTAACGACAAACCCGTTTATCACAGCAAAAGAGTATCTTGGGTTGTTCGCCCAGATGATCCCTTCAAGCTTAAGATTTGACGCGTCGAATCCTTTTGAGTGATCCGCGTTAGGGCTTTCGAACTCCTCTAAGCTTTCCCCTGGAAGTGGTTGCGACGCCTGTAGATATGTATCGGCGGGAAGACCGTTTTCGTACAAGGCGGGTTCAGCGGACACGCTGGCAGGCGGAGGAGTGGGTTTCGCTGGAAGATTCTTTGTTACTGTAGCTATTCCGGCGCTGGTTGCGCCGGCCCCCAATTTGGGGCTGCCCGTTGTCCTCAATTCGTGCTGATTTCTTATGTCAGACGCCACCAAGGCAGAAGTCCATTCTGTAAAAATTTGCTTCCCGCCGAGGAAATACGCTGCCCCAAGGGCGGCAACGAAAATGCAAAGAGAGATTGGTGCGCATTTCCTAAGTAAGGTGCGTTGATGAATTTTCTGAACAGTTACATCCTTCCTTGCTTCTTCTTGTTTGAATGATGTTTTTTTCTTTTTCGTTCCGCCGAATATGAGAGTCTGGTTTAGGTCCAGCTTCTTCTTTTGCTCATTAATCTTTTCCTCCGCAGTACCGACGAAAAGAAAGACATGCTTACCAAAAGAAATTTTGTCGCCGTGGGTCAACCTGTGCGACACAACGTCCATGCCGTTCACAAAGCTTCCATTTGTGCTCTGAAGATCTGTCAATATGTATTCAACACCTTTTCTGTCAATCCTAGCGTGGTAACCGGATATTTCGGGACTATTTATGACGATAGTATTGTCTTTGTTACGACCAATAGTTATGCTCCTTTTTCTGAATGGGAAATCCTTCAGTACCTGTTTGTTGCGTTCTAAGATTAGTCTTGCCATTCGATCCTTCCGTTTAAACGCCCATCAATTCTTATAGGCTCCTTGCTGGTGAGTATTCCGAATCCATCACCTCTAAAAACCTGCCACCTGGAAGGGACTGACCTCCCTCTGTTAAAAGCAAGAACTATGCCATAGAGTAACCCTTTCAGGACACGAAAAAAATTCGAGCTCCCCCAAATTTAGATTTACGATAAATGGCCCAGGGGGACGACTTAATTTGGCAACCTTGAATCGACCCATGCTTGAGTATTCTGATGCTAATCGGAACCCAGGGGTGATCCCGGCAACCCCAACATTTTTTGGGTTCGGCCTACGGCAGTCTGGCGGATAATATGGCTTTAGCGGGAGTCAGTTTTCCTTGACAATCAACCCAGTTTCCCTATTCTGAAATCGTTTTTCCTTCCCGAGCCTTAACCCTCCACTCGGAGGTCCCCAATGGAGAAACTTCTCAAAATGTGCAAGCCTTGCTCCTGAGAGGATGAATATCCTGTTAGGAACGATAGCTGAATTCCAAAGACGTCTATGGATATGGGAGCCAAGATTGTGATCGCAGAGTGTCACTTTCCGCTCACTGTCTTGAGTGCAAGTAACCTTCCGTGACTGCATTCTGTTGGAGGAGATCCATCCTGATGAAAAGGATAATAATATTTGCAACACTTCTAATCATTGTTGCAGCGGCATTGTTTTTAATTAGAATGCGGTTTTCAACTCCATCATTTAAGGATTTAAATCAGGAAATGCAATATTTGGTTTCAGATCTGGTAAAGAAAGACAAGTCGGTAAGGAATTGTGTTCTGTCTGTGATGAACGGGGATGGTTCTTTCTCCTGGTCCGGCGCAGCGGGACTCGCCCGGCAAGACGCCCAAGTGCCTATGACTAAGGATACCCCTATCTATATCGCCAGTATCAATAAGCTGTATACTGCCACGATAATCATGCGATTGTATGAGAAGGGAGCGCTCGATTTGGATGACACTATGTCGCGACACCTTCCAGAAAGGCTTATTAGGGGCATCCATGTGTATAAAGGGAGGGATTATTCCAAAGAAATTACTATTAAACAGCTTTTGTCGCATACCTCAGGTATAGCTGACTACTATACCGAGAAATCGAAAGGAGGGAAAAGCGTTTTTGAATCACTCCTGGAAAATCCGGAACGTACTTGGAGGGAGGATCAGACAATCGAATGGGCGCGTGATAAGTTGGAGCCTAATTTTAGGCCGGGTACGGACGCATCGTATTCGGATACAAATTTCGACTTGTTAGGAAAAATCATCGAGGCCATAACCGGCCAGTCGCTACACACCGTTTGTAAAGATTTTATCTTTCGTCCTTTGGGCCTCACGCGGACCTGGTTGATCGAGCGTTCTGCGCCTCAGATCACTATACCCCCTGCGGATGTATTCTATAAAAACAGAAACATCACAAATATTCGCTCGAACAGCGCCTACTGGCCCTATATGGTTTCCACAGCCGATGAAATGATCATTTTCCTGAAAGCCCTCAATGAAGGTCGAATTGTCAGTAGAGACACGTTGAAATTGATGCACAACTGGCATAAATTGCAATTTCCGCTTCAATATGGATTCGGAACGATGTACTTTAAACTGCCCCCTCTCATGACAAAGATAACAAAAGTATCGCCTTTATGGGGTCATTCGGGTTCTACCGGGTCATTCCTATATTATTCCCAGGACCAGGATCTGTATCTGGCCGGAACCATCAATCAGGTGGATTCAAAAATTAAGCCGTTTATGCTCATGATGAGGGTGATAAGAGCTTTTCGAACCAAAAAGCAAGTATAACCATTCACAGGTGTTAACCGAGAACGAACCCCTTTCTTTATAGGGCCAAGCCTCTTTTTTCTCCAGATCGTTGTTCAGAACCTCTTTTCCTTTTCGAGGGAGCGAAGACTGAAAGACAATCCCACTGCAATCAGCGCAATGACGCTAAGCACCCAGGCAGCGATCTGCCAATCCCCTTTATAGGAAACTGCGGCAGCCACCAAGGCCGGTCCTACAAGCTGCCCTGTTTGGACGCCCTGCATCAGAATCCCGTTACTGGTCGCCACCAATTCCAGAGATGGGGCATGGGCAATGGCTCCGTGGATAACTGTGGGCGGGAGGATCCCGCCGATTCCCATAAATACCACCGCGGCCGTGTATCGGAATAAAAAGCTTGTACTTCCTGAAAATATGCCGAAGGCGCAAAGGCCCATCGTCATGCTTGCGGCAGACTTTAGCCGGAGGGTATATCATCGGAGAGTATTGAGGATCAACGGTTCGGCGGAAATATTTATCCTGGCAATCCTGGCATAAAGCAGAAATCCTATATTCAAAACTTGCCGAGGTATCTCGAAATAGGCGAGCTGGCTTACCGCAGAGGAGGCAGGTCGACGTGGCCTTAGCTTGCAGAAAGCGGCCTCTATAATCGGGAGAACTGAAAATTCTGAGTAGCTCATCAACTTTTTTCATCTCCAAGGCCTCCGTAACCAGTAATGCTGGAAAGCCCCAGCCCAGTTTGAAAAGAAAGGACCCTATGGAATGCTTTAATGTCAGACCGCCAACCAGAAATCAATCAGGCCAATACTGTATTTTTCTTGTGCAGCGTTATACAGCTCAGAAGACTTGATTTGCTGATAGGGAGCTTTCAGGATTGGCTTAAGATTCAAGTGCGCGATGGGCCTATGCGAGGTATCCTAAACCAGCCAGTTGTCAATA
>JARRRH010000598.1:0-4049 GCA_037380925.1 Deltaproteobacteria bacterium
GTCCTCCCCCGAGCTGGCCGGTATCAAGAGGTTGCCTCTAACTTGATGGTCAAAGAAGTCCGGGTTGGGGATCGGCGCTACGTGGTTTGTCTCAACCCTGATGAAGCTCAAAAGGATGCTGCCAATCGGGAAGCGATCCTTGCCAAACTTGAGCAGACTATCAACCAAAAAGGGCCCAAAGCCGTGATCGGCAACAAGGGCTATGCCCGCTTTCTCAAGGTACGAAAAGGCGGGCTAACCATCAACCAGGAAGCCGTCGAAGCCGATCAAAGACTGGATGGCAAGTTTGTGCTCATGACCAACACGGACTTGCCTGCCTCTGAAGTGGCCAAGACTTACAAGGGTCTATGGCGGGTGGAGCGCACGTTTCGCAAGGAGAAATCCACCTTTGAGGTTCGTCCCATTTATCATCACCGCGATGATACCAGTATCGGTCATATCGTGGCCAGTTTCTTAGCCCTGCGTCTGGAGGTGGATCTTCAAGCGCGTCTGGACAAGAAGGATGTTGACACCTCATGGCCGGATCTGATGCGAAACCTCAATCAGCTTCAAGCTGTCCGAATGGCACTTGAAGGCAATAACTATCTCATCCGAACCGACTTCGAAGGCAATGCATACCAAGCATTCAAGGCGGCAGGCGTTCAGCCCCCAAGCAGGGTCACAAGGCTTTCTTAGTCCCTGTTACCTGTAGTGCCACAAACTCCTTTTTGATCTGTAAGTGCCTGTTTTCAAAGAACATGATTTTTACAACTGTCGAATTTCAGTGAGACGGATTTTCCGAGCGCCTTGAGCGGATGTCTCGGAAGAGAACCTAAAGCGGGAAGTATCGGACGGAATCCGAGAGGTAGCGCTGGGTGCTTAAAAGGAGCCGGGCATTGATGTCAAGAAAGCGGAGGATGGCAGGAACCGCCGTATACGGAACCGTACGTACGGTGGTGGGGGAGGACGGAGGGCGCAAGCCCTCCTCCTACCCGATTCTGGAATCCGTCAAGACCGGAGCGGGAACGGCATAGCAAAGCACTGTAGGTAGTTGAAAATTTAAATTCCCCTCTTATAATAAAAAAATTATCCGAAAGATCTGGATGAGTGCCCTCTTTCGGGATTATATGTCTAAGGAATCTTTGCCTGAGGGCATCGAACAAACAGGGAGTGTATCATGACGAAAGAAAAAAAGAGTTTAAAAAAGGTTGCGGTGGTGGGCTGGACACTGGCTTGCCTTATTATCGGCTTCGGAGGTTCAACTATCCTTTTTCCCACTTCGGCGCCGGCGGCCCAAACCAGTGCCGTTGAAGCGCCTGCACCACCCTCGTTCACACACCTTGCCAAGAAGGCCAGTCCTTCGGTCGTGAACATCAGCACGGTGAAAGTCATTAAGGGAGGCGGGCAATTCCCCTTGCCATTCGGGCCCGACGATCCTCTCAGAGATTTTTTCGAACGCTTTTTCAGGGATCAGGTGCCCAAGGATTTCAGGCAGCAGGCTCTTGGAAGCGGTTTCATTATCGATAAAGAGGGCTACATCCTCACCAACAATCACGTTGTGGAAAAAGCGGATGAAATCAAAGTAAAGCTCGCCGACGATCAAGAATTCATGGCCAAAATCATTGGCCGGGACCCCAAGACGGATTTGGCACTCATAAAGATCAAGGCGGACAAGAGTTTCATACCGCTGCCCCTCGGAGACTCCGACAAGCTCGAAGTCGGGGAATGGGTCGTTGCCATCGGCAACCCCTTCGGGTTGGGCAACACTGTGACAGCCGGCATCGTGAGTGCCAAATACCGGCAGATCGGGGCCGGTACCTACGACAATTTTATCCAGACCGATGCCTCCATCAACCCGGGAAACAGCGGCGGGCCCCTTCTCAATACGAACGGGGAGGTAATCGGCATTAACAGTGCCGTGGAAGTATCGGCATCGGCTTTGCCATTCCCATTAACATGGCCAAAGATCTCCTGCCTCAGCTCAAGCAAGGAAGGGTGATTCGCGGCTGGCTAGGCGTCATGATTCAGAAAATTACCCCTGAGCTCAAGGAAAAGCTCGATCTCAAGGAGGAAAAAGGCGCGCTTGTGTCGGATGTGACCAAAGGCGGTCCGGCCGACAAGGCAGGAATCAAAAGAGGCGATGTCATCGTCTCTTTTGACGGAAAGGAAATCAAAGAGATGAGCGAACTGCCCTATGTGGTCGCTTCTACTCCGGTTGGAAAAACCGTCACGGTCGAGGTGATTCGGAAGGGGGACAAGAAGAGTTTTGAGGTCAAGATAGGAGAGCTTAAGGAGGAGAAGCAGGCGGAGCTTGGAACGGAAGCCAAACCGAAGCTCGGCATGAGTGTCGAGGAGATCACCCCTGAGCTTGCCGAGAAATTCGGCCTTGCCGAGACAACCGGAGTTGTGGTGGTACAGGTTGAAGAGGGCTCCGCCGCCGCGGAAACCGGGCTAAGGCCGGGTGACGTGATTTTGGAGGTAGACCAGGACCCTGTGGAGAATGTTAGCAGCTTCAACCGAAAATTAGAGACCTACAAAAAAGGGGATACTATCTTGCTTCTGGTCAAACGCCAAGGAGCAACTCTTTTCCTGACATTGAAGGTGGAAGAAGAATAGGCCAACGGAGTTTCGGCTCCCCCTTTGCTCCGACGCCTCATTTGAGAGGCTTATTCAGATATTATGTAGCCCGGGACCGGGTTGCAAGCCGCTATGCCCGGGTTTTGTCTGCAATGATCCAGGCGGCAAAAGACGTTGTTCTTTCGATTCGAGCCGGGAGCCCGCAGGCTTCAATCATGGCCCGAATGTCTTGGGGGGAAAAGAAGCGGCTCCTCATGAGGGCCGCTTTTTCCACCAACGAAGCGACCCGGACAAGGGGATGGTTGATATCCGGTTCTTCAATGATCATTCGACCTCCCTGTTTTAGCACCCGCGCAATTTCGCTCACGGCTTGTCGCGGGTCGTAGAAATGGTGCAGCGCGTCGACCACTAAAACCCGGTCGAATCGTCCATCGGGAAAGGGAAGGGCTTCAGCGAGGGCTTGCACGGGCCGGAGACCGGTTTTGGATTTGGCCTTCCGCAACATGGGAAAGGAAAGGTCGGCGATCACAACAGGTCCCACCAGAGTTCTCAGCCGGTGGGAGACACGTCCCGTTCCGCCGCCACAGTCCAGCATGGATCCCGACGTTGGAAGCCCAAGCCGGTCAGTCCATTTGACCGGGTCAGGGGGGCGGACCAGAACATCATAAATGGGGGCCAAGATATCAAAGTGACGCATCGTTGCCCCTACGCGGGCTCTTCGTTGTAAAAATCTTTCCCTGTCCTGCCTCTCATCTCTTCAAACCGGTTAATCCACAGGCGGACCCGTTCTTTGCCGTAAGCCTCTTCCCACGCTGCGACGATTTGGTCGACGGGGATGTCCGAGTAAGACCCATGGTAGGCCACATAATCCATGAATTGCTTTTTTTCTAAGTTGTAAGCTTGAAAAATGGAGTCCTCCCGGCCGTTGAACTCCAGGGGGACCACTTTGTGCTTTTGGCAGAGTTCCCTGTTAAAAGCCGGGGTGGCTATCACCCATTTCCCCTCCAAGTAGAACTCTGTAAAACCGTGGTACGGAAAAAGGTCGGAGCCGAGCATGTCCAGGAGCTGCTTGGTGGCCAGGTGATTTCGCACGTCGGCAAATCCTACCCTGGAAGGGATACCGCAGGCCCTGGCAGCAGCACAGAGGAGGGAGGCCTTGGGGATGCAAAAAGCACGGCCGCTTTTAAGAACGTTACTGGCCCGGTAGTGTGCCGGCAAATAAAAAGGGTAGTAAGGATCGTACCAGATACCGTCCCGCACTGCATAATAGAGCTTGACGGCTTTTTCCACGGCCCCGTTGGGACAGTCTTTTGTCGCGTCCGCGGCGAACCGGACCACCCTCTCATGGTCGCTGTCAATGATGGGGGTGGGCAAGAGGTATTTATCATCAATCTTATCCATGAGAAGCTCCTGTCTTTGACCACTTGGTAATCATCAATCATCAATCATCAATCATCAATCATCAATCGTCAATCGTCAATCGTCAATTTTCA
>JARRRH010000599.1:0-3140 GCA_037380925.1 Deltaproteobacteria bacterium
TTTGGAGAGATGCAAATCTGACATTTTTGCTAAAAAGTGAGTATATTTCGCCCCTCTTTTATGTAATCTGTCAATTCCTTCATATACTTCACAGTAATTCCTAATTCTTCAAGTTTGTAAGACACACCATAATGATCTGCACACAATTTGCATGCTTTAACCACAACTCCAAGACCAATCATGTGTTTTATATGTATCTGTAACTCCTCATCATCCGCAAGAAGTTTGGCGGATGGACCCCATACAACCAGTGTAATATCATCCCACATTCCTAATTGTCTCGAAGGTGTAGCATACATGAACACCATGTTAAGAGCTACCTCCCTGTCAGCACTGCTCCAAACAATGACCAATTGTTCATTGGCTGGTTTTTCTGATTGAGCGTCTACACGATGGGAAAACATGAAACCAATAGCCGTCGCTATCAAAACCACTACCATTAAAGTTTTACATTTCATTTTTTTAATCCTCCCAGTTGATTTAAGTGCGCACATAGTTGAACTGTTCACGTCAAAGAATGAGACTAAATCTGGGTTATTTGCCGGATTGGGGCAGGCCGAGTCAAGAAGATGTTGAGTTGGCCGAGGCCACTCGCGAGTGTCGATCGGCATCACAATACTCAAAAATGGCTCTGGGTTTATAAAGCGCCGGCGGAATGGAATTCACGTGGCTGGATTGATAGGTTAGCCGCCCCTATTCAAATCGCAACATTCATCGCCCTTCGACATCCAATGCTCTTGTTTTTTTCTTTAATGTTCTGGTGACTATGTAAAACGTTGAGCTGACAAATAAAATTATGAGCCACATTCTGTCCAGTTCTAATCTATGTTTCGCAAAAACATCTCCCACTATCTCAAGAACGATATACGAGACAATCATTGCAAAAAAACTTTTGTATTCGTTCTTCAAAGCCTTTCTGAATGAAAACGGGATTTCCGGGGATCGCCAATTGCTGATATTAGGTATAAAGAGAGGTGTCCTTTGGGCCCACATCAAATATGATTCCCCGAATTTTTCTCTCAAATATTCTTCTTCGGCGAATACTATTCTTTCGTAGTACACCCAAAATATAAGCGTGACTATCAGACTAAACCACCATAGCCTAAAGAACAGTGAGATTCCGAACCAGATGATAAAATTACCGAGATACAACGGGTTTCTCACGATGGAGTACATTCCGGTCGTATTTAATACATCGGCCACCTGTCCACGTGTATTCGTTCCTGATGTTCCTTTTGGTGCGTATCCTATCGTGAATACGCGAATCCCTATACCCAAGCAGGATATGAACATGCAGAAAATTTCCCACATATCGTCCAACTTTTCACTATGACCAAGGTATTCGAAATATGGCATAGTCAAAAGGATGATCACAATCATAAGTAACGGAAGATAGCTTCTCCATCTGAACAGAAAGTCCCCTGTTTTCGAAAATCCCTCTCTTAACAGCATTTCTATTTCTCCTTGTCCATATGGTGGCTAGGAAAGATTGTAGGGTCTGCATAAACCAGCTCAAAGTCTTCTGTTCAAGCTTCGTTCAGATCCGCAGCCGTCATAGCCAATTATCATCTGTTCTAAAGCTCAGCGTCACAATTTGGAAGCTTGTCATCGTTTTGAAAAGGCGTCAAATGCTTGACTAACAGTGGCTTCAATTCCTTTACGATTAGCATCGCAAGTCTAATGGGAGGCCAGAAAATCCTTAGTCTATGCTTTGCCAAATCAATACCCTTGATGCAACAAAGTGGCCGTCAACAGGTGGCAGGAAACCTAACCTAAAAATGGCATACGTTTTTGGGGTATGCGTTTGGTATCGGATGCCTGACCTGGTCCGCCATCGATAAGAGTGACATGCAATTCAGTGCCACGACATATGTGTCGGGGAAATCTGTAATTTTAACGCCACACATCAGCGGCAGCTAAAAGCAAAGCGACGAGAATCGAGGCTAGATTCTGCCATGCAGCCTTCCGGTCGGTCTTAATATGGCTGCCAGTACTATGCCCGCTATAGCGAAAGCAGCGCAGAGCAGGAAAGCCACCTGGTAGCTTCCGGTCAGGTCAAATATATAACCGGTCACCACCGGACCGACAGCCGCTCCAGCGGTAAAGCCAAGGTGAACAACCCCGTAAATCAAACCATGTGAGTCCAGCCCGAAAAGCCCGGCTACCAGAGGGGATTCCGACGCCCCCATACCTCCGCCAGCAAAGCCAAAGACAATAGCAAATAGGTAAAGCATCCACAGTTCTCCGGCCTGCCAACTCAATGGCGTGCGGCACAATATGTACTGCTATAGCGAAAACCCCAAACCCAAAGCAGAAGAAAATGGTGAAAGTCACCCAGAACTGTGCAGAATAAGCTGCCTCCTTGAGTGAAAAGGACGGAGTATCGGACGTTAGTTCCAGATGTTTTCCTTCATCTGCACCATGGGGCAGCTGCCCCATCTGAGTCGGGTCGCGCCTCAGAAACTGAGCAAAGAAAACCACTACTAGTAAAACCGCACCGCCCAGCCTGAGATAAGATAGACGCCAGCCATAAACATCTATAAGCCGAGTAATCACGGGCGGTCCAATCTACTGGCCTATGCTACCCCCGGCGAGAACGATGCCCGTCATTAATGTCCTTCTCCCCACAAACCATCTGGCGACAGTAGATAACTGGGGTACCCAGACACCACTCATGCCGGTACCTACTATCACTCCGTAGAACAGATACATCTGCCAGAGAGAGCTGACCCGCGACATCAGCAAATATCCCAGACCCAACAGTAAGCCACAGAGTGTCAACACCAACCGGGGACCGAACCTGTCGTTAAGTACCCCCACCACAATACCCAGCACGCCGTATATAATCATGGACACTGAGAAGGCGCCTGAGGTCATTGCATGAGTCCAGCCAAACTCGTTCAGCAACGGCTTATAAAAGACGCCAAAGGAATAATAGAGGGCCCACGAAACCACCATAATGAAGAGGGCCACCACAACTACGATATAGCCGTAGAAAAAACGTGGTTCAGCCTTAAGAGATTGGTAACCTTTCTTGTCGGGCACGGTAAGCAATGAACAAAAACCCCCTTTTTGTGTGTGGAAGTGTAAGCGATTTTGGCTTGTATGCCAAGGGGAAAGTAGAGGCAAATTCTTAAGCG
>JARRRH010000600.1:0-3809 GCA_037380925.1 Deltaproteobacteria bacterium
AAACCCATCCCATGTGTACGGGAAAGGTGGGCGTGGTGGGGTTTTGTTGGGGAGGGGGAATGGCCAATGAGGTGGCCGTTCACTCTGGGGATGTAAAGGCAGTGGTTCCCTACTACGGTCGGCAACCCGGCTCTGAAGATGTATCCAAGATAAAGGCCTCGTTGCTTCTCCACTATGCCGGTCTAGACGAGCGAATCAATAAGGGAATTCCGGCTTTTGAAGCAGCACTCAAGGCGGCATCCTTGGACTTCAAAATCTACATGTACCCGGGTGCCAAACACGCCTTTAATAACGACACAAATGCGGAACGCTATAACAAGGAAGCGGCCCAGCTCGCCTGGCAACGCACCATTTCCTTCTTGAAAGAAAAGCTCAGGGAATAGGGCGTTGCCGCCCGGCCCCGCAGTCGGGCCGCAGGTGGTCTACTCTTTTTTACCCAGGCAGCATTTTTTGTATTTTCGCCCGCTCCCGCACGGGCACGGATCGTTGCGTCCTATTTTGGATTTTGCCGCTGCACCTGGCAGACATGCTTCGGGATCAAGGGACTGCCTTCCCCAGAGGGAGGCCACCTCAGCGACAAAGGGCCGGCAGTGGGTGAAAAAGCCTTTATAGCCCGCACACAGGTAGTTGAGTCCCCATTCACCGTCCGGCGTCTGAAGGATACGATTTTTCGGGCAACCGCCGTTGCACATGTCCCGGACATCGCACATCACACACAAGCGGGGCAAGCTGTCCTGTTTAACCTGCCCGAAAGCCCGCTGGGCCGGGCTCTCCAGAAGCTCCACCAGCGGCTTCTCCCGGATATTCCCCAGGTGATGGCCCGGGTCGACATAGTGATCACAGGAATAAAAGTCCCCATTGTACTCGATGACAGGCACATCACCGCAGGTTGGCCTGAAGATACAGAGCGAATGGGCCTGACCAAACGCCGGTCTAGCGGCCTCTTCGAATATCTGCACTTTTATGCGACCGATGTCCCGGTCCACCCATTCATCGAAAACGGTGCAGAGAAAAGCGCCGAACGCCTCAGCCGGAACGGTGTGTCGGCTGACCCCGCCCTCGGGCAACGGCTCCACAAGGGGCAGAAATGTGAGATATCGGGTTCCGATCTGCTTGAAAAACCGGTAGACCTGCAAGGGATACTGGACGTTGTGGGCGTTCACAACACACAGAACATCGTGTGGAACGCGGTGTTTTTGCAAGAGGTGATAGCCCCGCATGGCTTGGGCATGAGTGGGGTTTCCGCTTTTGCTGACCCGATAACGATCATGAAGCTCCCGGGGGCCGTCCAGGCTGACACCCACGGAAAAGCCTTCTGCTGATAGGAAGCGGCACCAGTCCTCATCGAGAAGGGTACCGTTGGTCTGTATCCCATTGGTGATCCGCCGGTGAGGAGGGCAGTGCTTGCGCTGCACCGCCACAATCCTCCGAAAGTAATCCAGCCCCAACAGCGTCGGTTCTCCGCCGTGCCAGGAAAAGTTGATGACCGCCCCGGGGAACGCTGCGATGTGTTGCACGATGTATGCCTCCAGGACGTCATCCGCCATCCGAACCGACGCACCCTTCGGATGGAGGTGTTCTTTTTTCAGGTAGTAGCAATAAAGGCAGTCTAGGTTGCAGATGTTGCTGACCGGTTTCACGAAAATCTGAAACTCCCTGGAAGCTACGGCCATTTTATCATTCCCTTTCTTTCTCTTTCAGTGAAGCCTCCCCGCGGCAAGCCGCGGGGTATCCTGAAAAGGATGGCGGAACTCTCCATAGCCATCAGCCCTCCTTCGCTAAAGCTTCGGCGGGCTCTCCTCGCCATTCATCCCCGTGGCAAGCCACGGGGCATTCTGGCGAAGGAGAGCGCTACTCTCAAGTGACCCCCTCTAAGGAGACACTTTTTCTTGACTAGAGGGCTGTTATTTTTTACATATGCCTGGTGTTTCATTTGCGCTTTTTATCCTCTAACCCGGAACCGGATTATGGGGTGCCTCTAGGAGCTGAACGTAGCGTTCCCGCGTCTCCGGGTTTTCGGGTGTAAAAGATGTGTCTGGGACTGCTTGATTGAGAAGAACTCTCGAAACTCGCACAGGAAAAATGAAAGGAGCACAAAAATGAAAAAAGCCTTTGCTAGAAGTGTCGCCTGTTATGTCATTGCCGGATTCTTCCTGATGAGTATTGTGCCCAGGGTTGATGCCGCCTTTCTTCCATCTGAAATGATCCCCTCTTCTCAACAAAATGCAAACCTTGATCTTCAACATATAAGAAAAACCCTTGAGACCAAGATGATCCGGGAAAGATTGAATCAACTCGGTTTCTCAGAGGATGAAGTTCAAGTCAAGTTGAGCAACCTCGATGATCAACAGCTCCACCAGGTCGCACTCTCCATCGATGACATCAAAACCGCCGGAAACGGGTTTGAGGTTCTCGTCGTCCTCCTCCTCATAGCCATACTCATTGGGGTTTGGTTTCACGTCTCGGGCAAGAGGCTTGTGGTCCAGTAGAATAGGCTTTTTCGGATCACGGTTTACGGGGTGTCAGGCCCCTTGCCGTTCCGTGCTGGGTTTTCGGATAATGCTGGTGCAGGAAATCTCTTTCAAGTCACCATCCGCAGTGAACATATCTCTGCTGATCTTTTTCCTTCTCTTTTCTTCATGTGCCATCAGTACGAGACCTGATGACCTTGCCGAATCAAAGATGCTGAAAGACATCCCGTTCTACAAGATGAAGGCACACCAGTGCGGGCCTGCTTCGCTTGCAAGCGTCCTGAACTTCTGGGGCATTGCGGTGTCTCCGGCCCACATCGCAGATGAGGTATACAGTGACTCCGCGAGAGGAACCCTCAACCTGGATATGATATGGTACCCGGAAAGGAGGGGGCTCAACACAAGGCAATACAAAGGCAGCATCGATGATATAAAGCACAATGTGGATAGAGGTTGTCCTTTGATTGTCATGGTTGATTACGGATTCTGGGTTTATGAGCGGAACCACTTTATGATTACTCTGGGCTACAATGAAGACGGAGTCATAGTCAATTCGGGAAATGGGTATCCGGAGCTTATCACTTTCGAGGATTTTTTGAGATCATGGAGGAGGGCCGGCTTTTGGACGCTGCTGATAACCCCAAAACCTTAAAAGACCTTTTGATGCAGAAGTGGGAGCGGGTTTTCTTGTGCTCCCTGGGACTCCTTCTGCTTCTTTCTCTCTGTGGGTGCCATCTCCCGAAGATTTCCGTAATTGAAGACCCCCTTACTCCCCAGGAACACATGAATCTCGGGGTGGCTTATGAAAGAAGCGGAGAGCTCGATAGTGCCATAAAAGAGTATCAGAAAGCCTCCGGGAAACTCCCAGATGCTTATCTCTACCTGGGCAACGTGTATTTTCTTAAGAATGAGCTAAAGCAAGCTGAAGCGTTCTATAAGAAAGCTATCGAACATAACGAAAACAACGCCGACGCTTACAACAATCTGGCGTGGCTTTACTATGTCAAAAGGGAAAATCTGAACCAAGCTGAACACCTCGCCATCAGGGCCATTGAACTGAATCCTGAAAGGGAAGGCGTTTACAGGGACACGCTTGACAAGATAAGACAAGCAAGAAGTTTTTGAGAATGCCCAAAAGATTGGCATCGTTCAAAAGTGTTTGCATGGGGTACCACCCGGGAAGGGCTAGCACCTTTTCTTCCGTTCCAAGGGCTCCCGGGCTGGTCTTTTCTGACCACTTATCTACGGGGGAGTTTTGCCCCCTCCGCATTCCCCTCGACAAGCTCGGGGCTGCGGCTTCCCCCATAGATAAGTGGTGAAAAGACAGCGCCCTCCCGC
>JARRRH010000601.1:0-3872 GCA_037380925.1 Deltaproteobacteria bacterium
CCCAGGCCGGGCTGAGAGACAAGGTGAAAATCATGATAGGGGGAGGCCAGATTGACGATGAGGTGAGAGAATACACCGGGGCCGATGCATTTGGTTCGGATGCCATGGAAGCCGTGTCATTAACGAAGAAATGGATTGGAGGTAACTGACATGTCTAAGACAGGCAAAGAACTTTATGACGAAAGGCAAAAGAGGGTTCAGGATGCAATCGCATTGAGAGTGCCTGATCGCGTTCCGGTGTGGTTTCAGGACGCAAGTTTTTTCCCCGCAAAGTACACCGGGATGACTTTTCAAGAAGCCATGTACGACAGTGACAAGATCTTTGCCGCTTACAAGAAGACCTTCATTGATTTTGAGCCGGACGTGTTCTTCAATCCTGGCCATGCCTTGCATACCCCGGGTGCTGCTCTGGATGTTCTGGAATGCAAACAGGTGCGATTGCCCGGCCAGGGGATCCCGGTGAACCACTCTTTTCAATTCGTGGAAGACGAGTACATGAAAGAGGAGGAATACGACGAGTTTCTCGATGATCCGACCGCCTTCACCATCGTGAAGTATTTACCTCGTATCCATAAGAAGCTAAAGCCCCTGGAAACCATCCCCCCCATAAGAGGCCTGTTGCTGGGATACTTCGGCATGCCCTTGTCCGCAGGGTTTGTCGCGCCGGAAATTGTGGGGGCAATTCAGGCTTTTCGTAATGCCGGGGTCATTGTACAGAGACACCAGGAAAAGGCCGAGGCCTTTGTCAAAGATATGGCGGACCTGGGTTTTCCATTGGCCTGCGGCGCCATCACCCTGGCCCCGTTTGACCTGATCGGCGACACCCTGAGAGGCCTGCGCGGGATTCTGATGGACATGTACCGGTGTCCCGACAAGCTCCTTGCCGCCATCGACAAAGTGACGCCCCTCATGATCGATCTGGCCGTAGCCCAGACAGAAGCGAGCGGGTGTCCCGGAGTGTTCATTCCTCTTCACAAGGGCTCAGACGGGTTCATGTCGCTTAAACAGTACGAGACCTTCTATTGGCCCAGCCTGAAAAAGTTGATGCTCGCATTCATCGATAAAAGACTGACCCCGTGTCCATTTTTTGAAGGCATTCACACACAGCGCTGGGAATACATGGCCGACCTACCCAAGGGAAAGATTCTCGGCTTCTTTGACAGCACGGACATATACAAGGCCAAGGAGATCATCGGGAAAACCATGTGCATGTCCGGGTTCATGCCTTTATCGCTTCTGCAGACCGGTACCCCGGAAAAGGTGAAAGACTATGCCAAAAAGCTGATCGATGTTGTGGGTAAGGACGGCGGTTTCATCATGGGTCCCAAGAGTGCCATGGATGAAGCAAATCCTGAACTCGTAAAGGTGTGGTTCGACTTTACCAAGGACTACGGAGTTTACAGGTAGTGTGTAAAAGGGCTTGGCGCCCGACTCAAAACCTTTTGTGGGCGTTAATTCTTGGCGCCCCAGTAACCCGATTCACACAGAATGTGTTACAGCCGGATCAAATGGTCAAAACAATGTGCGGATATCTGTTAGATAAACTCGGAGCTTTGGCACCCCAGATCGCGTTTCTAGGGGTTATTGGAGCAGGATTCATACACTCCTGATTTCTGCGAAATTCTTTGATCGACTTAACATGCAGAAGGATTCAATGAAACATAATACCATCGAAAAAGTCGTGTCTTTTTTCGCGGTCCTCCTTTGTGCCTATATTTTCTATGCAACAATATGGGGCCCCTACAAAACCACCATTGTCCATCGCGCCATTTTCTTAGGTGTAATGACAATAATATTTTTCTGGAATTAGCCTGCCATTGTTTGCAATTGCCCTCTGCGCTATTGCCTATACGTTTTTTGGCAACTACGTCCCGGGTGCCTTTTCTCATGCTGGCATGGGATTTAAGAGATTTATTTATCTTACTGCTTTCTCGCATGAAGGGGTGTTCGGGCTCGGACTGGCCGTGGCATCCACCTATATTTTCATGTTTATGCTGTTTAGTACGGCGCTGCAGCAAACTGGTGCATCCGATTTCTTCCTCAAACTCACGAATTCTTTGGTCGGAAAAACGAGGGGCGGGCCGGCAAAAAGCGCGGTGCTCGCAAGTGGTTTTACGGGCTCTATGATAGGAAGTTCAATCGGAAATGTCGTCACCACCGGATCTATAACCATTCCTCTCATGAAGAAGTCTGGCTTTATGCCACATGTGGCAGGAGCTATTGAGGTGGTGGCCTCGGAAGGGGCCCAGCTCGTACCCCCTATTATGGGGGCGGGAGCTTTCTTGATGGCGGAACTGACCGGAATACCCTACTCGAAAATAGCCGTAGCGGCGATTATACCTGCATTGCTTTACTATGTTTCCGTCTTCATTGTAATCGATTTGGAAGCAGTCAAACTCGGCATGCGGGGACTGAAAGAAACTGAAAAAACAAGAAGAATCATTTTACAGGGAATCCACTATCTTATTCCGATCGCAATACTCTTCTATCTTCTTCTAGTTATGCGATTAAGCCCTACCTACGCGGGACTGGTAACTGTGCTCATAACAGTGGCCGTTAACCAAATACAGAAAAAAACAAGGTTTGGCCTAGGTGCCGTTTACTCCATTTTTGCAAATGGCACTAAAATGTGCGCGGAGCTAACAGCATTAATTGCCGTAATAGGAGTCGTCCAACAAGCCTTCACCATAACGGGGTTAGGGCATAGATTATCAGAGATCATTCTGAGTGCGGCTGGTGGTTCCCCTATTTCAGCTTTAATATTGGCCATGGCGATCTCGATTATCCTTGGAATGGGCTTGCCCACACCGATTGCCTATCTTCTCTCCGGAATATTTGTGGCGCCGGCACTCGTTGAGATGGGTTTTCCAGAGCTAGGGGCACATCTTTTTATCTTCTTCTTTGCAATCAAGTCAGGTTCAACCCCTCCGATCGCTGTGGTTGCAGTCGTTGCGGCTGGAATAGCCCGCGCTAATTGGTGGAAAACAGCATGGCGGTCTTTTATTTACAGCTTGCCAGGCTTTTTCATAGCCTTCGGCTTTGTATTGTATCCCGGCTATCTTATGGAAGGAACCTGGATTGATGTTCTGAAAACATTTTCTTGTGGTCTGGTCGCTGTTTCCGGATTTTCAATTGCGATGCAAAGGTATCTATTTACCCATTTGGCTTTTCTGAAATCCCTCTTGCTAGGCTTTGGCTCATTCGTTATTATTTTTAGCCACTCGATTGTCCAACTCATTATTGGGTTTATGTGCATCACTTTCGTGATCTTGAGCCAACTGAGAAGATACCGGCGAGTAAATCCAGAGAAGGAATGGATAATGGAAAATAAATAGAAAGGAGGTGAAAATTTCTACCATTTATCAAAAGAAGATGATCATCAATTCTCAAGTGAAGCCTCCCCGCGGCAAGCCGCGGGGCATTCTGGCGAAGGAGAGTAAAAAGAAAGGAGGAAAGACATGAGAAAAATATTCATTTTGATTACTGCCATTTTCATGCTGGGAGGTGTCAGCGCAACGAGTGTGCATTCTGCGGAAAACTGGGCTTTGGGATCTTCAGGCGCAGGATCAGGCCCATATGTTTGGGGTGGTAAAATAGCGAAACACATAAACACCAACCAAGATGCCGTTCGCATCTCCTCTCAAGCTACAGCAGGTATGAACGAAAATGCAGAACTGGTATCAAGTGGCCAAATAGAAATAGGGATGCAAGATTCATCTCAAATGAAAAACACCTCTTGGCCAGAGGGCAGCCGGTTTTGGGTGAGAGAAATGAATGCCTCGGAGCGGTTCTCAATATTGTGGATATTTCTGAAATGAAGCTATTGGATCAGCTTAAATCTGAATTTGTAGCAAAGGTTTCGCACGAACTTC
>JARRRH010000602.1:0-2692 GCA_037380925.1 Deltaproteobacteria bacterium
GGTTTGTTTTTTGGTGGTTTGCTTCCTTTTTTATCGCTCGATGTAAGGGGGTACAATCTCGGGATCATCCTGTTGCCGGCTCTGGGCGGGCTCATCGTAGGGCCCATCACCATGAGGATGGCCCAGGAGACTAAAGGAGCTGGAATACCCGAGGTCATGGAGGCTGTGGCGTTGCGCAAGGGCCGCCTCAAGAAGAGGATAGGATTCTGGAAGATCATTGCCTCCTCGATCACTATCGGTTCCGGAGGGAGTGCAGGAAGAGAAGGGCCCATAGCACAGATTGGGGCAACCATTGGTTCATTGCTGGGGGAGCTTTTCAAGATAGAGCCCCACAGCGGAAAGCTCCTGGTGGTATGCGGGTTGTCGGCAGGAATTGCCGGAACGTACAACGCACCTCTGGGCGGCGCCCTTTTCGGCATCGAGATTCTGCTCCAGAACATCGACCTGATCAGAGCCGTGCCTGTGATTCTATCTTCTGTGGTGGGAGCCGCCACAGCCGCACTTTTTCTTTTTTCTTGGAGAGAGCCCTGCATTCAAGATGGCAGCGCCGATCGCATGGATTCCCTCCGAAATTGTCTTTGATCTCATTCTGGGTGCGGTCTTCGGTATTATTTCGGTTATCTGGGTAAAGGCTTTTTATGGTGCGGACGGACTTTTCCAAAAATGGAAAGTGACAAACACTCTGAAGCCAGGCCTTGGCGGCCTGATAACAGGGTTCTTGATCATGCTCTTACCCTCCTACGGGATCATGGGTGTGGGGTATGAGGGACTGGACCTTGCCCTAGACGGGGAATTGACCCTCGGGTTCCTGCTTCTTCTAGGGTCCCTCAAGTTTATGGCAACCTGTTTCACCATCGGATCCGGAGGCAGTGGAGGGATCTTCGCTCCCACCCTATATATTGGGGGGATGTTCGGCGGAGCGTCAGGGCTTCTTTTTCATTCGGCATTCCCGACTGTGGTCCAGGAACCCGTGAAGTACAGCATTGCGGGTATGGCAGCCCTTTTTGCGGGTGCTACCCAGGCTCCGCTCAACATCATGGTGATGGTTCCCGAGATGTGCGGGGATTTTAGCCTTCTTCCTCCCGTCATGGCTTCTTCGGTGAGCAGCTTCTTCGTGGCCTGGATTTTCCTGAGGGGTTCATCCATTTATACGCTGAAACTGCAGAGGCGGGGGCTCAATCTCAGAATGGGCAAATCTTTTGCCCTGGATGTGGTGCAGGTGGAGAAGGTGATGACCAGGAAAGTACATAAGATTTTTTCCGGCACCCCAGTCGCTCAACTGAAGGCGCTTTTTGAGAAGTACGATCATCCTGGCTTTCCGGTGGAGCGAGAGGGACAACTTTTAGGCGTAGTGACAGAGGAAGACCTCGACATGGCGCTAAAAGGCCTTAAGGGCGGCGGTCGGGTTGATGAAATCATTTCGAAAGAGATTGCCGTCGCGTACCCGGACGAGACCCTTCACGACGCCTTGGACAAGATCCAGGAGAGTGGGCTTCCACTCCTGCCCGTGGTTCTCAAGGACAGACCCTGGCAGGTCGTGGGGGTCATATCGAAACACGACATTCTACAGGTCTACGAGGTTGATGCAGGGGGACTCAGTGAATAGCGATCACGCGTGTCCGATACGGCGGGTGCCGTGAAGTCGATTGACATCATAAGGCTAAGGAGGGTTATGGTCAGCACAGAAGAAACAAACAGTTTTTTGGCCCAGACCCGGTCATCCAATGTCCTATAGCCAGACCAAGCGAGATATAGCCAGGAGAGGCCTGTCAGAGCCGCAACCGCAAGGTAGGTGTACCCGGTATATCCGCTCAAGGTCAACATCAGTGTGGCCGCCACAAAGGCCAGCATATAGCCTATGACATGCCTTTTTGTGGCTGGCATTCCCCTCTGGACCGGCAATACCGGGATCGCCGCAGCCGCGTAATCTTTACATCGGAAGACGGCAATAGCGTAACAATGGGGCATTTGCCATGAGCCGAAGATCAACAATAAAATTACCGCCCCCATGTCGAAACAGTTACTGACCGCACAATATGCCGCCAGGGGCGGTGCCGTTCCAGCCAGACTGCCAATCAATGTGCCGTATACGGAACGCCTTTTCAGGTACAGGCTATACAGACCCACATAAATCGTAAAACCGGTCAGCACGATAGCAAGGGACAACGGGTTTGTTGCCGCCCAGAGCAGTGCCGCACCCGCAACGCCCAGCAACGACCCGTAGAGAACAGCGACTTTCGGTGACATGAGCCCTCTGGCCAGAACACGATTGCGTGTCCTCATCATTTTTCGGTCCATGTTTCTATCAATGTAGTTATTAAAGACACAACCTGAAGCGACAATCAGAGACATGCCCATAATAGTCGGCAACAGAACATCGATGTCAATGCGCCCCTTGGAAGCGAGAAAAAAGCCGCCCGCTGAGGAGATCAGGTTTCCGAAGATGATCCCCGGTTTGGTAACAAGTAGGTAATTTTTAATGGTTTCAGGCATTCTCACATCATGCGGTAATTCAGGTTGTACATGATCCACAGGGATCCCCCGACGAAGAGACACAGGATCAACACGGTGAACAGCAGGGCCAGCACGTTCCAGCGCTGCGCTGACGACCTGTTCAGGTGAAGGAAGTAATGGAGGTGAACCAGCATCTGAACGACGGCTGCGGCGATGACGGCGAACAACAAAGCCGGAC
>JARRRH010000603.1:0-4013 GCA_037380925.1 Deltaproteobacteria bacterium
GTAAAAAACAGCGACCCGGTGGCGCTCGCCGTACCGTGCATGGCCCTCCTGTCCACGCCTTGGCCTCTTTTCAATCGCCCTTCCATACAGCTGGGGGCCCTCAAGGCCTATGTGGAGCAGGAGCTTCCCCATGTGACTGTTGACACCCATCACGTCTACCTCACCGTGGCTGCGGCTCTCGGTTATGACCTCTACGGGCCCATATCGGAGAGAACATGGCTTTCCGAATCATGCTACGCAGCCCTTCTCTACCCTGAACAGCAGGACGCAATCGCCCGGTTCTGGCGGCGGCGCTCTCCAGGTGTCGTCAAAAAGCCCTTTGAACAAATATGCCAAACCCTCGAGAAGGTCTCGCATCAAATTCTGGGAGAAATCCCTTGGAACAGCTATGTCTTGCTGGGGCTTTCCATATCTCTCAACCAGCTCACCAGTGCCCTCTATTTTATTCACCAGGTCAAGCGCCGCACGTCTGATCTCAAGGTCGTGGTGGGCGGGTCTGCCTGTTCCGGCGACATGGGGCAAAGCCTTCTCCATGTCTTCCCCGACATCGACTTCGTGATCAGCGGCGAAGGGGAAAAGCCGCTTCTCCATCTCTTGAAATTTCTCATAGAGGCCCGGGGGTCGGACAGCCTGCAGCCCATGGCAGGGCTTTTCAGCCGGGATCCGGAGAGTACCTGGGAGACGGAACCTTTCAGCCAGGAGCCCGATCTGGACCGGCTGCCCGCGCCGGATTATCGGGAGTATTTTGACCGCCTGAATGCGCTCTCTCCCCCTAAACGTTTTTTTCCAAAACTTCCTGTGGAAACGTCGCGCGGCTGCTGGTGGCGCAAGCCATTCCCTCAGGGAGGGCCGGCCGGATGTGCCTTTTGCAACCTCAACATCCAGTGGAACGGATACAGGGCAAAGTCTCATCACAACATAATCGCCCAGATCCGGGCCCTTTCTGAAGGTCACCAGATCCTCTCCCTGTCTTTTATGGATAACCTTTTGCCCGCAAAAGAGATGGACAAGCTCTTTCGCAAAATCGCTGAAGGGAACAGGGACTATCGTCTATTTGCCGAAATCCGGGCCACGACCCGGAAAGAGACCCTGGCGGCTATGGGAGCAGCGGGCATGGCCGAGGTCCAGGTGGGCATTGAAGCCCTGAGCACCGGTCTTCTCAATAAAATGAACAAGGGGACGACCGCCATTCAGAATTTGGAGATCATGAAAAACTGCGAGATCCCGGGCCTCCCCCGCTTAACAGGCAATGTCATCCTCAACTTCCCCGGCAGTGACCAAAGGGACGTGGAGGAGACCCTGAAAAACCTCTCCTTTGCCCTCCCCTTTCAGCCCCTTAAAGGGACACCCTTCTGGCTAGGCTATGGCAGCCTTGTTTGGCAAAATCCCAAAGCCTTCGGCATCAAGAGGGTGCACAACCACCCCTTCTATGCCCGTCTTTTTCCACCTGAAGTATTCAAGGACCTGGTTCTCATGATTCAGGGCTACCATGGTGGGATCAGGCATCAGGAGCGGCTGTGGCGGCCGGTCAAACAAGCTCTGGAGGATTGGAAAACCGCTTACTTGAGCCTCCATCAAAACCCGAAAAGAGGTCCCATTCTCTCCTATCAAGACGGCGGTGAATTTATGATCATCCGTCAGAGATGTCACATGGCCCAGGATATGACACACCGGCTCAGAGGCACCTCCCGAAAGATCTATCTCTTCTGTCAGGAAAACCGGCCTTTGTCGCAGATTGTGGGGAAATTTCCTGATTTTGGGGAGGAAACTATCATTCCTTTCCTGAACATGATGGTGGACAAGAAACTGATGTTCAGGGAGGGAGCGCATTACTTGAGTTTGGCTGTTCCCTTGCGCCTATCCTGATACAACGGGGAGGGTCTCTGGAATGCGTCGTTCATGTTTAGGGCCGGTATCATCTTAAGGGCCTTCACCGTGTCCGGCGTCTGAGAACCCACCACCACGACATGGGTCTTTTCAAGTACCTTAGCCATGATAAAGGCACGCTGCGCCCCGGGGGGGTAGCCGGTTCTTCGAAGCTCTGCAACTAACGAAGCTGCATCGGGAGCGCTCCCCATTTTCTCCAGGAATCGCCGCTCTCCCAATCCCTGACCCACCCCTTCCGGCGTGGACGCGGGGAGAACAAAGACCCCCCCTTCCTTGAGGACACACGTGGGAGCGTAAAAAAGGTAGCTCACGGCGCGAGTGGCCTGATAGAGGTTGAGATCCTTGGGAAAACCCACTCCTGCGACGGCCACGTCATAGCGGTGGGGTATGGGAACCTCATAAAGAGTCCGGGCCGCCTCCACAAGCTTCACGAAGGTAGCTTCCGGCTCGCCGGCATAAACGGCGACGGGCCGTTGCTTCTCATCCTGCACCACATTCACGATGAATTTGAGCCCCCCTTTCCGGGACGCTTCTCGCACAGCCGCCTGAAAAAGATTTCCTTCGATCTTTCCCACGCGTGTGCCCGGGTGATCCACCATGGACGGGCCGTGGGTGAATGCAATCACAGCCTCGCCGCCCGCACCGATCGCCACGGTTTTCCCGCCGCCGGAATAACCCGCGTACTGGTGGGGTTCGACGATGCCCGTTGCAATGAGGAGATCGGCCTCGTAGGCTGTGCGGTGCAGAGAGAGAGGAATGCCCTCCTTGGTTTTTCCCAAGTCCACCAAAGCCTCCCCGTTCGTGGGATCATGATCGATCACCCGATACCGATCCACCACCCCTTTTCCCAATTTGATCCGCTTTTCTTCAGGACTGCTGGCCCGATGCAGGCCGGTGCCGCAAAGCAAGGTGATGTTTTCGTCTTTTACTCCCGCCCCTTCGAGCTCTGCGAGCATGGCGGGCACCAGCACATGGTCCGGGCAGGCGCGCGTGATGTCTGTAAACACAATGCAGACCCGGCTCCCCGACTCGGCCAACTCTCTTAAGGGAGGAGAATTGACGGGATGGGCCAAGGCGTGCGCAGCGGCGGAGCCCAAGTCGGCCAGAGGTTCGGCGGGCCTGGAAAGGGCAAGAGTCCCCCTCATGGCTGAGGGCAATTCAAATGCCAGCTCGGTCTTGCCGTAAGGCACGTGGTATATGGGATATGTTCTCACCGATCACAAAAGAATTCCTGCCGAAAGCAAGGGGTGCCGAAGAAGCTGTGGAGTACTATCTTCATGAGCTGCCATTTTGAACATTTGAGAATTTGAAATTCGAATTTGTTTCGTGCTTCGGATTTCGGATTTCGGATTTATTCACCAATCCTCACTCCAGCCGTGGGTCAACGCGACTAAATTTTCTATCGCTTGATCTGTTTTCTTATCGACTTCTCCTCTTGAGGTCTTCCGCCATTTCCTTAATCCGGGTCAAGCTCTGCCGCATCTCGCTCCAGCCGTACCAAAAGGTATAGTCCGGATTGGCATGGAAGGCTCCCTGAAAAGCCCGCATCCGATATTCCATCCACATGAGCCACAATTCCTGTTCGAGGCTTGTTGGGGCGTCATGAAAGGCCAAGAGGTCCGGGAACGGATAGGCATAGTTTTTCGGCTTTTTGAGAAGGCCTTTTTCGTAGAGATCCGCGACGATGCCTATGGCTTCAGCAAGCAGGAGGTCCGCCTCTCTGATCATGTCGTCCGCCTTCCCCAGTTCGCCCTTTGCAAAGTTGAGGGAGTGGCAGCCGTTGCAGACCTTCTCCATCTTGATCCGCTCGTCCATCCAGGATTTCTCCGTCAGGCGAGCCAAGTCCGCGGCCTTCGCCAGCTCAATGCGGGCCGTCGGTTTTCCGGCAGGATCAAGGACCCCCAGCGCCTGAAGGATGGTCGCCCGGGCTTGGGCCCACTGCTTGTCCTCCGGCATGGGAAGACGCACGGCAAGAAATCCCCACGCTGTTCTCACCTCGTGGTTTCCTTCCACCATGTGACAGGTCTGGCAGGTGGGGGCGGTTGCTGTTTCAGGCAGCACGCCCTTCTGCTTGAGCAAATAGCGCACCCCGTGCTTTGAGCCGGAGTACATCTCCCACTGAGGGT
>JARRRH010000604.1:0-4482 GCA_037380925.1 Deltaproteobacteria bacterium
GTTTTTTCATTGTACCTCGCTTTATCAGCAGAAAGGACCTGCCCCTCTCTGGAAATGACCACATGACCTTCTGCCACGTAAAGGCCTTCCTTTTCCCTATAGCTCATCTTGTCCGCTGTAATCTCCCACCGGGCCCCCTCCTCACCCAGCAGTTTATCCTTCAAGGGCCCCTCCTGGGCAACGGAGATCTTTCCATCACCCAGAGCAGACAGGCAAAGAAGCCACATCAAGCAAAGCCCTTTTATCAGAGTCCGTGATGCGATGGGACACCTCCTTACATCCCATGGGGCGCCTTGTGCCGCCGCTTGAGGGGGGTTCATCCGCCCGGTCCCTCATTGCAAAATTTTCCTTATGTCATTTCGGCCCTTTGAGTACCTCAGGGTAAACCCGGGGAGAAAATGACACCTTTATCTGCACGAGGGAGTACTTGGTTGCATTAATAACCGTGTCACTTCGAAGGAACGAAGTGACTGAGAAGTCTTTGATAACACTGGAAAAGATTTCTCCCTTCGGTCGAAATGACATATCGGGAACTTCTGTAACTAAATACTAGGGAACCGCTTGCCGTACCTTATCCGGCCTGTATATATCGGGATCGACACCGCTCAAGGCTTCTCCAACCGTAAAAAGGGATCCTGTCACGAGTATCATATCCTCAGGATCAGCCATCTGTCTTGCTCGTTCGACCGCATGGGAAACGGACGGCTGTATCTCTCCGGGTTTTCGCAGAGAAGCCGCCTCCCCCATCAAAACAATCTCGTTTCAAGGAATCGGCAAGATGCCTGACGGCTGTCGGGTTATGGGCTCCGTCCAGAACCACGAGAGGGTCTCTCGCGACAACGTGCATTCGCCCCGGCCATTGGGGATGCTTTAAACCTTCCCGGATTTCTCTTTCTGTAGTGGGGAACCCCTCCTTTTCCAGTAGTTCCACAGCCGCCAAGGCCAGCGCCGCGTTGCGAGCCTGGTATCTGCCCAGAAGCCCCACCTCAAGCGCCCTGTAACGCTTGTGGAGACCATGATAATTTAGCCTCAAGCCCTCCGAGGTATAGCGAATGTCCCTTCCTATGCGCCAAAAGGGCGCCCGTTTCTCTTCACAGATGGCCCTCAACAGGTTTATGACCGAAGGCTGGGTCGCACCGGTGACGAGATCCACCCCGGGCTTGATGATGCCGGCCTTCTCCCCGGCGATGTCAATGAGACGGCGCCCGAGAAAATTGGTGATGACGGTGACCGTTGGCTTGATCACGTTGGTGGCATCCAGGCGGCCGCCCATTCCGACTTCCATGATCGCAATATCCGTCTCCTCCCTCGCGAAATACAGGAGGGCCATTACCGTAACCACCTCAAAGAAAGTGGGCAGGGATGTTGGGTCGATAGCCGCCATCACTTCACCGGCGAGGGCCGCGGCAATTTCAGGGCGAATCTCTTTCCCGTTTATCCGAAACCGCTCCGTGAACCTCACCAGATGAGGAGAGGAGTAAAACCCCACCTTGAGGCCTGCCCGCATCAGTATGGCTTCCAGCAGGGCCGCCGTGGAGCCCTTGCCGTTGGTCCCTGCTATGTGGATATAGGTCCGGCCCGCGTGAGGATTGTTAAAAGCCTTCAAAAGGTTGGTTGTTTTTGAAAGACCAAACTTGATGCCGTATTTTTGTAGGCTGTAAAGAGCGGTTAGCGCATCTTCATAGGACATTCGTTTTCTCTTCGCTGTTTCCATCTACCGTCACCCGCCACCAAAGAATGCGGACCCCGAGGACCCGACTTCAGATTGGCTCTCCAGAGGAGTATTCTGGAGTCTTTAACGAATGCTGGAGTAATGGAGTCTCGGGCCAAAGGAATATTGGAATGTTGGAACATTGGGTCAAGAGAGATAGAATGCCTTAAGGCCCCATTATTCCATCCTTCCACTATTCCGTCGTTCCTCTTTCGTCTCGCCCAGTAGTCTAAAACGACTTACTCCAAAAGACTCTGCATCTTTGGAATTCGAACAGCCCTAATGGACAAAACTTCCCATGATTCCTCAATCATACTTTTTCAAGGCTTGTATAGCCGAGATGGAGCAGTTTTCGGCCGTAATCTCTGAAAAGGACCTCGACTTTTTCTCGGCCGATCATTTTTGAGACAACACCTTGACCAAAGGATGGATGCCTGACTCTGTCCCCTGCCCGAAGCCCCGACGGTGTCTCATCGCCCTGCTCATTGCGGTGGAAAGCCCTAACAGAGACGGACGGTGCGCTTCTGCTGCGCCCTCTCTCAGACAAACCAAATGTTGCCACCTCCTCTGGAAGGGCCTGGATGAAATCGGAAAGACCGCAGCTGTAAGGGGCATGCCCGGGTGCGGTAGGCCTCCTGACTCGGATAGCACAGAAAGAGCCCATCCTTCGCCCTGGTGGCGGCCACATACATGAGACGCCGCTCTTCCTCCATGGCTTCCACGTTGGCATTCGCCTTGCCGGAAGGGAAATATCCCTCCATCACCCAGATTACAAACACGACCCGCCACTCAAGCCCCTTTGCTGAATGTACGGTTGACAGAGTCAATCGTTCCTTGCTGTGCTTCGGATCCACATCCGCAATGCTGTTCGGGGGCTCCAGAATGAGATCATCCAGGAAGGGCCTCAATTTCTTGTAACGACTGGCCATGGGAACAAGCTGTTCCAGGTCCTTTCCCCGCCGCGGAAAATCGTCAAACCGCTCTCTGAGGATCGGTTCATAGTACGCTCTGGTTAACTCCACGGCTCCTTTAGGGGACATATCCCTTGCGGACAAGCGCTTGAGCAGTGCCCCGAGGGCCTTCAAACCTTCATCCCTCTTGCCCGCCCCGGGCCATTCAGCCACCTGCCATGGTAAACGGTTTTCTTCCCTCATCCAGTTGATAATGGCCTGACTTTTTCCCTGCCCAATGTGTTTCACCATCCTCAAAATGCGACCCCAACTGACGGTGTCTCCCCTGTTCGCTCCTACCCTGAGGTGAGCCAGAAGGTCCTTGATATGGGCTGATTCCACGAACTTGAATCCGCCGTACTTGACGAAAGGAATGCCTTGACGGGCCAGTTCCACCTCCAACTCAAAGGAGTGATGGCCTGCTCTAAAAAGTATGGCAAAGTCCCTGATGGAGCGGCCCCGCTTCAACTGGGCTTTGATGTACCGGCAAACGTACATGGCCTGTTCCGGTTCCGTCCGGGTATCCACGACCCTCGGCATGTCCCCGTCACCACGGCTGGTGAAAAGACATTTCGTGTACTTCTCATAAGCCTGATCCATTAGCGCGTTGGTAAAATTGAGGATCGGTTGTGTGGACCGATAATTTTCTTCCAGCTTGATGATTTTTGTCTCTGGAAAGTGCTGTGGAAAATCGAACATGTTTCTGTAATTGGCGCCCCGGAAAGAGTAAATGGACTGGCTGTCATCCCCTACGACCATAATGTTGCGGTGCATCTCGGCCAGCCATTTTACGATGTCGGCCTGAATAGCGTTCGTGTCCTGGTATTCGTCCACCATGATATAGCGATATTGATTGCTGAGGTGCTGACGAATGTCCTCTTGATTCGAGAGGATATCCCTGAAAAAGAGAATCAAGTCGTCATAGTCCATGAGCTGATTGTCTCTTTTGTACTGTCTGTAAAGCTGTCTGAGTCTTTTGATCTGGGGTGCATATTCCAGAAACTGGGTGTACTCCTCGTCCATGAGGCTTTCAACGGATCTCTCCAGGTTTGCAGCCTTGCTGAGGAGATTCGCCAAGGTGGATCGCTTCGGAAACCTTACTGAGCCCCTTTCAACTTGCATGTCTTGCACCAGGGACTGAACAACCTCCTCCATGTCAGCCCGATCCAGAATCGTAAAGTGAGGGTCAAACCCCAGCACACCCGCGTACTGACGAAGCACCCTGTGCGCCAGAGAATGAAAGGTGCCGCCCGAAACATTTCGGCATCGTTCATCAGCGAGTCCGATCGCCCTTTCGAGCATTTCGCCCGCCGCTTTTCTCGTAAAAGTCAGAAGCAAAATGCTCTCCGGGGGGATGCCTGTCTCTACGAGCCGTGCGACCCGATAGATAAGCGTCCTGGTTTTTCCGCTGCCTGCGCCTGCAATGACCAACAGCGGTCCTTCGAGGCTCATCACGGCCGCCAGCTGGGCCGGATTCAAAACTTTTTCATATTCCGTAGTCAAACCCCTATCCTTCATTTCTAACATGCCGGTCATGTTCAAAGTCTTGGCACGCCGAATCAGCCCTGCATCATCCGACGAAGCCTCGGCCTTCTCTAATCGATAGTCGCCAGGGGCATCAAGACAGCCACGAGGAGAATGGCAAAAAAGGCGAAGGTAAAGAGCAGGGACAGAATGACCTTCAAATAGGAAACTTCGTGGACCTCTCTGAGACCGATGATCTGCACCGCCAAGAACCAGATCCCCCCCACAAAGCCACCCACAAAGGGAATCAAGCCCCACAGCTGGGCGGCCTGTGAGTAGGCTGCCACCCTGAAAGTG
>JARRRH010000605.1:0-3675 GCA_037380925.1 Deltaproteobacteria bacterium
CTCAAGTTCCACAAAGGGATCGCGTAGTAGAGACGCCGCGTTCCTGTTTGCCTTTCAAGCTTCCGGCAGGAGCGGAAAGGGGGCACGGGGAAAAAACAAGAGAGGGGACTTATTCCGGCGAGGTTCGGCCTACCCCGTTGTGTCGGCCGAAGACTCGCCGGTTTTTTTCTGCCGGCTCAGGATGGCGACGGTCTCGGCGATTTCCTCCGAGGTTACGCTGCGCCTCATCGACTCCATGCGCTTCATGACTTCAGCGAACCGGATGCCTTCGGCAGCGCTGATCCACACGAGCTGAAGCCTTTCTCGACGGATGCCCAGCTTTTCCATCTTTTTCCGCACCCTTTTCACCCGCTTTTCGGTCCAGTGGTTCGCGTCGATGTAATGGCAGTCCCCGATGTGGCACCCGCTCACCAGGATCACGGGGGCCCCTTTCTTGAAACCGTCCCATATGAACCTCTCATCCACGCGCCCCGAACACATGGTCCGGATGAGCCTTGCGTTGGGGGGGTATTGGAGGCGTGATACACCGGCATAGTCCGCCCCTGCATAGGAACACCAGTTGCAGGCAAAAGCGAGAATCTTTTCTCCTGCGTTTTCCCGGAGCAGGGTGTCGACCTGGCCGAGGATCTGATCGTCCGTGAAATGGTTCATGGTAATGGCGCCGAAGGGGCATTCGGCCGCACAGGTGCCGCAACCGGCGCAGGCTGCCGTGTTGACCACGGCGGGCGTTTTCTTTTCGGTATCCACGGTGATCGCGTTGTAGGGGCAGACTTCGGCACACTTTCCGCAGGACTTGCAGTGCCCGGCGATCACTTCCGAGGTGATGGGCTCCGAGGCGATCTCCCCCTTGTGCATCAAACGGATAGCCCGTGCCGCAGCGGCCGAGGCCTGTGTAACACTTTCTTTGATGTCCTTGGGGCCTTCCGCACACCCGGCGTAGAAGACCCCTCGAGTGGCGGCATCCACCGGCAGCAGTTTGGGGTGGGCCTCCAGGAAAAAGCCGTCCTGGGTCAACTGGAGACCGAGCATCTCCTGAAGCCTCCGGGTGCCGGGTGCCGGCTTGATGCCGAGGGCGAGCACCAGCATGTCGAGACGGTGGATTTCGACTTTTCCCGTGGCAGTGTTCTCCACGGCCACCTGAAGCCCGCCGTCCGCGTCCTGTTCCACCGTCCCAGGAAGGCCTCTGAGGTAATGGACACCCATCCGCCGGCTGCGTCTGTAAAGCTCCTCGAACCCCTTTCCGAAGGCCCGAATATCGATATAGAAGACCCTGACCTCCGTGTCGGGATAGTGTTCTTTAAGCACAAGGGTGCTCTTGACGGTATTCATGCAGCAGATGTTGGAGCAGTAATTCCCCCCCTTCCGAGCGGAGCGGGAACCCACACACTGCACAAAGCCGATGGACCGGGGGCGCTTCCGGTCCGAGGGCCGAATCAATTCACCCTTGGTGGGACCCCCGGCATTGACGAGACGCTCGAACTCGAAGCTGGTCAACACATTCTCGAATCTCGTGTAGCCGTACTCGTCCAGTTCCTTGGGATCGTACGGCTCGAGCCCGGTCGCCACCACGATGGAACCCACGCGTTCGACGATCTCCTCGTCGGACATGTGAAAATTGATGCACCCCTTGTCGCACGCCTCCATGCACTTTGCGCAGACGGAAGGGTTGTGTCCCAAGCATTCGTTGATGTTGACGGCGTAAGCGGAAGGCACGGCTTGGGGGAAAGGCGTGAAGATCGCTTTCCTCGAGGAGAGGCCGAGGTTGAATTCGTCGGGTCGGACCACGGGGCACACCTTGGCGCACTCGCCGCATGCCGTGCACTCTTTTTCATCCACGTAGCGGGCCTTCTTCAAATTTCGCACATCGAAGTTGCCCACATAGCCTTTCACGTCCGTCACTTCACTCATGGTGTAGAGTTTGATCCGGGGATGTCGACCGACATCCGTCATCTTCGGACCGAGTATTCAGATGGAACAGTCCATGGTGGGAAATGTCTTGTCGAGCTGCGCCATGGTGCCCCCGACAGACGGTTTCTTCTCCACCAACACCACGTCGTAGCCGTTATCCGCCAGATCGAGGGCCGCCTGGATCCCCGCTACGCCTCCTCCGATCACCAGAGTCCTTTTGGTGAGGGGTAGGGTTTGTGCCTCCAGGGGGCGGAGCAGGGGCTGCACTGTTCCCGGAGATTTGCCATCTCGAGGAGAAAGGGGTTGAGGCCGGCAGATTGGAGCATCTGACGAAAGGTCGGCTCGTGGAGCCTCGGGGAGCATGACGCCACCACGACACGATCCAGCCCGTTTTCGAGGATGTCGTCCTTGATTTCCTGCTGTCCCGGTTCGGAACAGGCGTAGCTGATGTCTTTTGCCACCACCACGTGCTCGAGCCCCGAAGCGGTCTCGGCCACTTGCGGGCAGTCCACGGTCTGAGCGATGTTCAGACCACAGTGGCAGACATACACGCCGATGCGCGGCTCCTCATCCGGGGCGGTATCTTTTAAAAGCACATTTTCTTCCATTTCAATCCCTCAATTCCCTCAATCCCTTAATTGCTGAATTCCCCAATCCCTCAATCCCCATCTACACTGCCGGGATCACTCCCAGCGAATGGTTTTCGCCAGGACGCTTGTCAGATCCATCATCTCCACGCGGAGTTCTTCCCCGAGGAAAGGGTCTTCCATGGCGCAGAGCAAATGGATCTGGCACTTGGGGCAGGCGGTCACCAGGACGTCACACCCCGTGTTACGAGCCTGCCTGAGTCGCTTCACTTGAAGCGCCTTGCTGAAGGCGTCGCAGCCGGTCCAGGAAGTGCCCCCGCAGCATATGGCGCCGCTGCCCGAGTCCTGCATTTCTGTAAAGCCGGCCGGGTTCAGTCTCTCGATCAATTTGCGGGGAAGATCGGCCCGATTCTCCAGTCGGCTCAGGCGGCAAGGGTCCTGGAAGGTCAGGCTCCGGTCGAAATTTTCAAACCCCACAGCGCCCTTGTCAATTTCCCGCTCGAGAAAATCGAAAATGTGGGTGACCTTGAAATCCAGCTCGATCCCCTCACGGGGGTAATCGTGGGCGAAGGTCCTGTAGCATTCCGGGCAGGCCGTGATGAACTCTTCTATCCCCCGGCGATGGATGGCTTCCACATTGAGGTTGGCCAGGCTCAGAAAGTTTTTCCGGTCCCCTGTCCAGAGGAGATCGTGGCCGCAACATCGCTCGTCCCGGAGCAGGGCGGGGTGGATGTCGAAGAAGTTGAGGAGGCGAAGGCTGTCGAGCAGCATGTCCAGGGTCGCCACACCCAGATGTTTCTTGAAAAAGGTATCGAAGTAGGGTGCACATCCCCCGAAGAAAAGGGTCTTGCTGTTCGGGTCGAGTCGGATGTCTTTGGGGAGCCAATCCCAGTGCCTTGTTTTCAAGGCGGGGGATGTCATGGTCCGCATCAAAGACTGGAAGAAGCCCCCGTGGGCCTCGCGTCCCCCTGAACCGTTCTTCCTCAAGTGAGTTCGCATGTCCCTGATGAACTCGGGGAAATTGACCGCCGAAGGACAGCGGTCGTAACAGAGCCCGCATGTCAAGCATGACCACACGTCGGCCTGCACGGCCTGGGTGCCCGTATCCCCTGAGATGATAGCGCCGGCCATGGCCCGGGGAGAGAAAGGCTTGCCCGACAGGGTCAGCGGGCTTGCGGAG
>JARRRH010000606.1:0-3270 GCA_037380925.1 Deltaproteobacteria bacterium
GAATGCTTATTTGCGGAAAACTGAACGGTGAATAAACGACGTAAAAACGCCTCGCCCGAGGTCCGCCGGGAGGACAAGCCTGCTGGCGGGGTAGAAAACAAACTGGCCGCAGCGATCTTCTCTCTATCCGCGAGCGACGCACTCCGCCGTGTTCTCACTGCGGACAATCCCGCCCGCATGATCCAGAGCATGTCCCGTGTGGACTTTTACTGGCTTATCAAGAAGATCGGTGAGGACGATGCCTCAGTGGTGTTGTCCATGGCTTCCACAGAGCAGTGGGAATACCTGTTGGACATGGAGGTTTGGAAACGGGATCGGCTGGATCTGATCAAGACCTCTGAATGGCTGGCCCGACTTGAGGACGCCGATGCCACGCGGCTCGCCCGGTGGCTGTGCAGGAAAGGAGAGTCGCTGGCGTTTTTCTATTTCCTCAAGAAATTGCACGTAGAGATCAAGAGCAAGGACGACCTCTACGAACTGGGCGGAGATTTTGTCAGCTTTGACGGCATTTACTTCTTCCGCGTACTCGACAAGGAGCACGGGGAGATGATCAAAAACACCCTCCGTCAACTAGCCATGGCTGACTATGAACGGTACCGGGCTTTGCTGTCAGGTTTGGAAGGCGCGCTGCCGGCTGAGCTGGAGGAAGAGATGTACCGGCTGCGAAATGTGCGGCTGGCAGAGGACGGTTTTCTTCCCTACGACGAGGCCATATCCCTCTACAGCCATCTCAAGGCTGAGGCTCTAAAGGCCCCCGTGGCATCACCGCACCTCGAACAGCCGGAGCGGGCGGGGGAAACCACGCCCGCTCCTGTCATGCCGCTGATCCATGCCCCTGGAAACAACCTCTTTATGGAGTCGGCAAAGCGGGTGGTCGATCCTCTATTAATGGACAGGATTCGTGTTGAATTTGCCGGATTGTGCAATCAGATTCTGGCAGCGGACGGCGGTGAGGCGCGGGACCTCGACACACTGCTCAAGGTGTGCCGCAAGGCGGCCGGATACGTCCACCTCGGGCTGGAAGCCGCAACAGGCGGCCGCGTCCCGGCCGCGGAAGCGCTGGTCAGGATCAATGCACTCACCTCTATTTTCCGGGTTGGTTTCGGCCTGGCCCTGGAGTTGAAGTGGGAGGCTGAGCGGTGGGTCCAAAACCCTACAAGGACTTTGAGAAGGCCTCCGAGCTGGAAGAATGTTGGGTCACCTTGAAGCGTCTGATGGCCCTGGATCGGCTGTTGGAAGCTCTGGCCTCACAATTCCCCATGGAGCCGGGATGGTTGAAAGATCCCCTTTTTACTTTTCATCCCATGGTTTTCAATCTCTGGGCACGGACCCGGATGGGGCTCAAGCCGGGCTTCGGGGCTCTTTCAATGGAAGAGGCCAAGGCTTTTTTCCATCATCTTCGGGCTCGAGAGGAGGGCGCGCCCTACCGCATGCCGGGTTTTGAGGACCGGTTCGTTGCAGACCTGACCACCTACGCGCCGGGTTCCAGATTTGAAGCAGCAGAAGAGCTTGAAGAGACCCTCAGCCTTGTTTGGAAAACCTTCGTAGACGAATACGCATGGGTGTCCGCATCGGAGCTGGACGAACGGTTTATAACCTTCCTCCGGGTGCGCTCCGACCCTGCTGCATAAGGATCTCAACATTTACCCGCCTGACGCGAGTCAATGTCAGGCCAGGGATGCCTCTAGCCCTCAAGGCGATATCTCAAAAGAATTCCACCAGGCCTTGCAGGGAACAGGCGCCCTGGCCTTACCTATCCCGTTCGCTCTGTGCTCTCCCCTGCTACTGCCTTCCGCTCCGGACGAAGAGGAAAACAAGCCCGGCGATGACCAAGATGATGACGCCGATCCCGATCCACCCCCACGCTGTGGAGGACTTGACCGTCACCCTCAGATCCATGTCTTTGGTCGTCCTTTCGCCTTGCACAGAAAGGCTCACAGCGTAGTCGCCCACCAGGGCTTGCTCCGCCGGGGTGACCGTCACCTCGACCTGCTTCAAGTCTCCCGGGTCCAGGGTCGGGATGGCTTCGGGAGTGAATGCCACGTCCCAGTTCTCGGGCTTGATGGAAACAAAGCGGACATTGTTCTGGGTGGCCGATCCGCTGTTCTTGACGTAAAAGGACAGGTTGGCCTGTTTGCCTTGCAGGGCGGTGAGGGAGAGCATTCCCGTGGCCGTGCCGACGTCCAGCTTGTAGGTTCCTGTGAGAAGAACCATGAGGTCGGCTTCAGCTTGTGCCTTTTCCGAATTCACCTTCACCTTGATGGGGTACTTGCCGGGCCGGGCTGTTGCGGGCGGTTTGACCACCACGGCCATCGTCTCGCTCCGGCCGGCTTTGACCCGCAAACTGGAAATCAATTTTTCCTCGTAAGCCGGCTTGAAGCTGATTTCCCAGTTCTTGGGTCCTTCGGCGGCGAGGTTGAAGGTCGCTTCCTGGTCCAGTTTGCTGTCCAGTTCAAGGGAAAATTCGAACTTTGCATCCGTGGGGCCCCGAAGCACAGGGTAGGACGTGGTGATCTTCACGCCTTTCGCGGTTTTCTCCTTCTCCTTGGGTTTGACCGAAACCGTAAGGGTTCCGGAGGAAGTCAGCTTTCCGTCTTCGGTTTGGGCCTTTATGGCAAAAAGGTAGTCTCCCGGGCCGGTCCCCTGCGCAGGCTCCGCCTTGAAGGTCAGGTTTTTGGTTGAATCACTTTTCACATGGACTCCAGTGACCGCGAATCTGTAAGACCTTATCTGGGCGTTCCAGCCCTTGGGCACGGCGGTGAGAGTGAGATTCACGTATTCGTCCCTTCTGCCCCCGTTTCGCACGATTAAGTCCATGCTTACACCCTCTCCTTCGGGCACGACCACGCCCGTGTATTCAGGGGTAATAAAGAGGGCGCGGGGCGGAAGGTCCGCTTTCTTTGTCTCTTCAGCCGGTGCAAGGGCCGGGACGGCCCACAGGCACCAGATCAGAACCACAAAGGTTGCCATTGCTGCAAAGCTACTAAAACCGGTCCTTTTAAACACCATACAAACACTCCTCCTTCAGTCGATGTCTCGTTTTGCATGCTTGTCCAGCGAGTCGGCATCATAGCCCGCCTTTTTGTAATTATCAAGGGCCCTCATTTTCAGGGCTTTGTCCTTGGTTTTCTCAGAATGCTTGTCCGCCAGCTCAGCGGCGTGGCTCCACATACCCGCAGATTCGTAATCCTTGACCTGCCTTTCCACCATTGCCGATTCGCCTGATGTTTCCGCAACCGCGGCATGACACAGGGAAACCACTTTTTTTAC
>JARRRH010000607.1:0-2911 GCA_037380925.1 Deltaproteobacteria bacterium
TTTTGGGCCGGTACTTTCGTGAAACCGCCCACAACCATGGAAATAGGGTGGAGGGCTCTCCCTCCGATCACGTCGCCCACCCTGTTCACGGCTTCTTTCATTCTCAGGAAAGCTTTGGTTTCTTCTTCAAATTCAGGCATCATGGGCAAGAAACCCGGATAGCCAAAGTAATCCGGTAAAGCCAGCAAATAAAGATGGACGACGTGGCTCGCTACAATCTGAGCCACGCACATCAACCGGCGAAGGAGTCGGGTTTGAGTGCTGGGTGAGATGCCCATGGCATCCTCCACCGCCTGCAAGGCGGTGGTCATGTGAGAAATGGGGCAGATGCCGCAGATGCGCGACACAATGTCGCCGACTTCGTCAAATCTTCTCCCCACCAGGAAGCCCTCAAAAAAACGAGGGGGCTCGAATATCTTCAGCTTGATGTCCTCAACGCCTTCCTTTTCGACCTTGACAATGATAGAGGTCTCTCCTTCCACCCGGGAAAGATAATCCACATGGAGATTTTGAAACTTAATCGACTTGCCCATAGCGTTCCGCACCTCTCCTGAATTCAGCCTTGGCCGAACCATATTGCGTAAATTTGCAAAAAATTTCCTGGGGACTAAAACCCATTGCCTCGAATTGCCGGGCAAGGGCCTCGGCGTTGGCGTCCTCCATGGGGCCCCAGCACCCGTAGCAGGGCCTTCCGTACGAGGGACACAAGGCGCCGCACCCCGCGTTGGTCACGGGCCCCATGCAAGGCTTGTNGCTACCAGCACGCATAGATTTCCTTTCAACTTGCACTCCACGCAAACAGGGTAGTTGAAAAACCGAGGGCCCTTTCCCTGAACAAGAGACATGACCGTTTCCACCAGATCCCGCTGGCCCATAGGACATCCTTTGATGTAACCGTCCACCGGAACGAAGGCGTCGACCGACTGGGCCTTCATGGAATGGAGAGGAGCAATGTCTTCATAGACTCTCTGCTCCAACTCCAGTTCTACGGTGTGGTTCTTGATGGCCGGCACGCCGCCATTGACCGCGCAGGAGCCTATGGGAAGAAGCCACCTGGTGTTTTTTCGGATTCTCTTGAGCTGGTCCGCCTGTTCGGCTTGAGTGACCGCGCCTTCAACCAGGACGAGATCGAAGGGGCCTTCCTCCAGACCGCCGCTTTGAGCCATTTTGAGAAAGACCACCTCCAGGCTGTCAAACACTTCAGTGATGTACTTCTGGAAATACAGAAGCTGAAATTCACAGCCTGAGCAGCAACTGTACTTGAACACGCCCAGACGAAATTTTTTCATGCCTTTCTCCTTAAAGAATCACGTCTGCAAAGCGGGCTATATCGGCATATGAAAAAACAGGGCCGTCACGGCAAACGAACTTGGCGCCGATCTGGCAGTGGCCGCAATGGGCCATGCCGCAACGCATGCGCCTTTCCATCCCCAGGTAGATACGATTGCTCAAGTAGCCCTCTCGGATCAATTTTCGAGCTACAAAACGCATCATCACCTCAGGACCGCAAACGCAGGTAACCGTGTTGGTCTCCTCGAGTCCCAGTTCTTCGAGGCATTGGGGCACCAGAGCTTCCCGGATTTCCAAGGGAGACTCTGTCCGATCCTCGGCTCTGTCCACACAGTAAAGGGTCCTGACGTCCTGCTCCTTCTGCCAGAGCATCAGGTCCTTTTGGAAAATCATGTTTGACTGGGTCCTGGCCCCGTAAACCAGGACCAGATTCCTGACCTTTTCCCGGTCGGCGAGACAGTGGAGGAGAAGAGATTTCAAGGGCGCAAGCCCTATGCCTCCTCCGATGAGCAAGACGTCTCTGCCCTCCATCTCTTCTACGGGCCACCCTCGGCCGAAAGGCCCGCGGATCATGGTTTTTTGCCCGGTTCGGAGGGCCGCCACGAGAGTAGTGACATTGCCTACGCGGCGGATGGTGTGGGAGAAGAGGTTGCTGCGGGGCGCGGCCAGGGAACTCATGGAGATCGGGGCTTCTTCTACCCCCGGGAGACCGATCATGTTGAACTGACCTGGAGAGAAGGCGAATTCGGGTTCTTCTTCCAGCGCAAAAAGATAGGTGTTTACATCTGGGGTTTCAGGAAGAACCTCCATGAGGCGAGCGGTTTTGTAATCCACGTTTTCCATATTTTTCCTTCAGCCATGCTGAACTGCATGCCTTTCCGTGGCCATGATTTCTTTGGCCATCTCGGTCAAGTCGATTTTCGTGGGACACCACGTCATACACCGTCCGCACCCGATGCACCCGAAGCATCCGAATTGTTCCCACCACGTAGCCAGTTTGTGGGTCACAAATTGCCGCAGCCTGGCCTGCCGGGTTTGCCGGAAATTCCCGCCGCTGACTTCAGCAAAATGTAATTCCTGGCACGAATCCTTGTAGCGAACCCTTTCGCAGTGTTCCAGGTCAAAGCTCATCTCATCTTTGAGGTTGTAACAAAAGCACGTAGGACACACCATGGTGCAGTTGGTACACCCCAGACAGCGTTCCTCGGCCGTACGCCTCCACACAGGGTGGTTCTGATTTCTAAGGATGCTCTGCACAAGACTGCCGGTATCGATTCTCTTTGTGAACCGACTGAGCAAGGTCCGGCCGAGTTCTTCCTTTTTACGGAAGTGTTTCTCATGGGCTTTCCTGGGGCGGAGGGGAGAGATGAGCTGCTCTGCGCGAGGCCCCAGTGTTTCCGCGAGGTAAACCTCCCCGAGATCTGTAAACAGAAAATCATACCCTTCTTTGGGCTCGAAAAAGGGGCCGGTTCCCATGGAAGCGCAAAAGCGGATCTCCAAAGAACGTAAGCGCTTGCGGTTCGGTTTGCTTGGTCATCACTTCGCCTCAGGCACGCCATGCTCATTGAGGAACGCCTCGATGGCGTCTTGTACGGCCGAGGAACGCTGTCTGGGGTGTACC
>JARRRH010000608.1:0-2949 GCA_037380925.1 Deltaproteobacteria bacterium
ATTTTCTTCCATCTGTATGATCGTGGATTTTCGTTGAGATACTCCATTCCTCGACGGAGACCTTCGTCAATTTCTTGTGGACTTTTGTAGTCTGTATTGTGCAAGGCAGTGCGCTGTAGATTTGCGAAATAGGATTCTTTCGGATTATTCCATCGGCCTGGAGTCCATTTTGCTCGATGAGGCATTGGGCGCGGGGCTTGTCGAGGTAACAGAAATAGACGATCCTAGGGAATCAGCTTTTCTTGACATTCAGCATATTTTACCTATATGAAGATGCTTTTCCTTTCCCAACCTTAAACTCCACTCGGAGGTCACCAATGAAAAAAGTTGTGGAACTCAAGGGCAATGCCTTGAGATCAAAAGCGTTTATATCTTTCCTCGCTTTTGCACTACTTCCTGCTATGATTTGCCTTTCAGGATGTAGCGACGACGAATCTCTGCAGAAGCTGGCTTCCCTTGATAGTCGACTTGAGCGAGTTGAGGATAAGCTGAAGCAAATTGAGAAGAGAATGGAAATGGTCTTTCTGCTTGAAACCAAAATCAAAGAGCTAGACAGTTCCATCTCGGAGCTAAAAAAGCCTATTACTCCTCCTACTACTCCCAAAACTGAAAAAGCTCGTTATCATGAGGTCCTACAGGGAGACAATCTTTCCCTGATCGCTCAAGAGCATGGGGTATAATTACCAGGTTTTTTTATGTGACTAATATAGAAGTGAATTTAAGGCTTGAGTTGGTAAACACTCGCCAGAGGAACCGGTTCAGACTTTGCAGCGATAAGAAGGTGCCGTCAGACAGGCTGATTTGAAATCCGGAATTTCGAGGGCAAGCTGATTTCATGTTCATTGGTAACCTTGAATTTAATGTTTTGATAGCTTTGTCATGGAAGTCATAAGTTGATAGCACCATAGACAATAGACATGGTCCTTGTTCTCGATGACTCAGAAAAAGAATCCCATTTCTCTGATAGTGATGTATGACTTTATTATTTCCAGAGCAGCCCAAGTTGGAAACTTTAGGAGGCATATCGGTTGGCCGAATTTAATGAAAGACGGAAACTCCCCAGGATAGAGGCCCGATTGCCCGTCACAATATTTAGCAAAAAGGGGCTGGTTCGAGGAGAAACACGCAATATCACGACGACAGGTGCGTACATATTATGCAGTGAACAACTGCAGCAGGATGAGATCTATCGGATGCGCATTACATTTGCCAAAGGTTCTTTAACGATCGATGCTCAGATGATGTGGGCTAGCCCAGAATCCAAGGATAAAGGTCCCTTCTCCAGGGGTGCGGGTGTTTTCTTCGCAAAGATCAATAGAGAAGACCTTAAGCGCCTTGCTGATATGATTGGGGCTAAGGATCATAGTGGCGTGCATTAGATCTAGAGCTCGGACTCTCGTTCGATTGTCCTCCGCATTGGATCTAAATGGGCCTTATATCACAGGGGGCATCGTGGAGCGTGTTTTTCTACAGCCAACTGACCACTTTTCCCTCTTCAAACTACGTTTATCCCACAAATGAAATTCCCATACAGTAGAAAGGAAACCCCTCATCGTCGGCCTTGATCCTTACCCAAACCACCTTACCCCTCATAAAAACACATGGCTTGTCGACTTCAACATAAATAGGGAAGATGTCATGCAGATGAAGTCGCTTGCTACATTCGATGTATAGACCTTCAACAGAAAGATTTTTCGCTTCTCCTTTAACTGGCCCTTGAGCTGTCAATATAGTCACAGGCCATTGCACTTCCTTTCTCACATGTTTCCGTCTATCCCCAATCCCAGCTATTTTCAAGTCCATTTCATCCTTTCAGAATCCTCTCGCAGAAACTCTCCGCTGAAGTCCCTATCTCTGCCAGCGATCTGCAGTGCGATTGCCCTCCGCCAAACTCTCGAACACCCACGCTTCAAGACTCCAAGGGAACAGTCAATCATGCGACTTTGGCGTTGCACCCACCCCCTGCTAGTCCTTTGCAGCTTCGCCGTGTGTTATCATCAGAATAGGCGGGCAAGCTGAAATTCGTGTCGATTGCAAAACCCAGGATTTTGCCCTCTTTGTCCTGCTTTATTTATACCCATCCGGCTCTGTTCATAGCCTGCAACAACAAGATGCTGTGGCGCCTTAAGTCCCCTGCCTCTCTTTTCAAGTGCTTAGCAGGTTGGGAGTAGTAAAATCTGGCAATAAGCACCCTGCCCGCAACGCCAACGAGAAAGAAACAGAATGCTGTGATCATGATCAAGTAATCTCCTGCCCCCAAGGTAACTGCTATTATAATTCAGTTTGACTATACAAATCAACATATTAGACCTTTGCGTGGGCGCAAAGGATCGACCGGAAAGGCAGATTATTCGGGCCAATCTTACGGCCAAGATTCCACCTTTCGTGATGAATAGGGACTTCTGTAACATCTTGCCTGGTAACTCTGTGGCTGGACCGCGTCATTCTGACATATCCTCTCAATCTGATCCTTTCACGCATTGGGTTGGTAATCTCTCGTTTTTGAACCCGGCCAATGCATACTATAGGTATCGATCACCGAGTCATGGACAAATTTTACACAAAATCGACGCATGGTGTGAGACCCATGGCGCTATGATTAGCAAAGAGGTCCTTGGTGGATGGCAACCTGCTTGTTTCCGACGATAGGGCTGGAGCTATTTACAGGAACAGTTATGAAGAAAAGGAGTGAATGAGCGAGGCACGATAAAGGTATGATCTTTGGCCTTCATCCGTCAGACATACCTCCTTAACGCTTGACCCAACAACCAAATGATGGACAACCAGTGTCACTGGGCTGTCTAACTTGCTGTCAACAACTCAACCCTCCTAGTTCCTTCTAACCATCCAATTTACTTGACAAAACCACTTAATTCCCATAGATTCCCAAAAAATTCCTCAATTTGCGCCCTTTCTTCGGCGAAACCCTTTGTTTGACAAGGAGTGCCG
>JARRRH010000609.1:0-1341 GCA_037380925.1 Deltaproteobacteria bacterium
GCTCCCTCGCACCAGCTTAATACCCCGGTCCATCCACCGAACCGCGTCATCGTGGGAGACCTTGTTACCCGAACGGTTGACCAGGTACAGGGGTTCCATCGTGTTGGCCAGGGAGACCAAGAGCGGATGATAGCACCATTGCCCCTTATAGGAGAGGCCCATGCCTTCCTCACACTGACCCCAGGTCGGTGCATGCGTTCCGTCCACATCGATGATCGCTTCTTTGCGCTGCCTTCTGCAAAGACGTTTCTTCCACAGCTTGGGTCGAATACTGTTGGTGGCCTCCATCAACTCAATGACATCTTCTTCACAAAACCTTCTAGTGAAATCCCCGGCCGTGGTCGGGTCCGGAATGCGCTCAACTCCCAGGCTATCCAGGAACACTTCATCGTTGCGCCGCAGTTCAATATCATCGAGGCAGGTACCCCCGGTAAGGGTATTGTAGGCTATGTTCAAAACATGGTCCGATTCATGATACGGGAGGTGGCGCTTCAAAAGGTCCACATTCTCATTAATGGCATCCACAAGGCCGCTGTTACAGGCCAGCATGTGAAATGCTCCGATTCCGCCGCACTGAATCGCCCGTACTCGCTCTGCCATTTCATAGTGAATATTTTTCGCTCCCATAAACGGTTTGTTCTGCTCGGGCCACTGTTTGCGATCAAGACGTTTCGCCAAATTCTGTTTACGCTTTTTCAATATACTGCTATCTTTGGGCTTCACTCGAAATGCTCCTCTTTTCGGCTAGATTTGCTTTTGAAAAAAGATTCTAACCAGTATTGACGGGCATTTCGAGTGTTTTTATTTAACAGATAAAAAAACGTACTTATTTAGGGACTAATGCAAACGCATTAATTGATTTTACATAAAGTTTTCAGCTTTACTTTTGTCCACGAATGGGTAGTCGCTTGAACATTTTCCCAGATCATATCAAGACATTCGAACCAGCGATTGGTGGTGACTTCATATCGCACCTGTCTCCAAATCCGCTCCTGAGCATTGAGCCCCGGCTGATAAGGAGGGAGGTACGCCAAGCGAATACGTGTGTGGGTCCGCAGGAAGTTCCGAATCTGTTCTCCTTTATGCCAAGTGGCGCCATCTACATACAGCCAGATCGTATATCCTGGAAGTCGACGATACATTTGGCTCAGAGAGGCCAGGAATCCTTCTCTGTTCCCCTCAGGACACCTCAGCAATCCCATCCTCCCCAGCAGAGGGGCAACCCATCCAAAAATGTTCAACCTTTTGCGCTGTTGGCTGGTAGTCAGGACCCGCAGCCGGTAGCCGGCTTTAGCCCACCCTCTACCAAGGCGAGGATGCAGGCTAAAACCGGTCTCATCT
>JARRRH010000609.1:1414-3555 GCA_037380925.1 Deltaproteobacteria bacterium
CTTCATCCGGTACCCCAACTGATGCATCCACGACTGAGCCTGGCGTACCTTCAGGTGTATTCCAAATTGATTCTTTAGGTGGACCACTAAGGTCGGACCATCCCAGCGGGCTCGATTTAAGCCAAATTCCTCAGGCGACTTCTCTAAATGCTCTTCCAACTGACGACGAACTTGCGGGGTCAGCCGAGCTGGTCGCCCAGGTCTTTTTATGGGCTTTAGGGATTCCAGACCTTGTTCATTCACCTTGTGCATCCACAAGTTCAAGCTCTGACGAGTCAAACCCAGCACTTCGGCTATCCATCCCGGACGCTGACCCTCCAGTGTCAGCAGAAGAGCCGCAATCTTTATTCCCACAAAGGCTCCTGGGATTTCCCGAACTGCTTCCAACAAAGCGTCTCGGCTTGCTTCGGGATGAACTAACTTCAGACTCGGTTTTCGCATGACATGAACAGATACTGGCATAAATATCGCTATTTGTCAACCTATTTATTGCGTTTGTATTAGTTTTTCCTGTTCCAGCTCATTGGCCAGATCCACAACTCTGCCTGCTCCGACAGATGACACCTCGGATATATATTCCCACGTTTCCAGCCTCTTAGATAAGACGGAGGTTGGCAAGAGACCCGTCCGCCTGCTGGGCATTTCCTTGTCGCAACTCGTCAACACTGAAGTGGGTAATCAGCTTCCCCTTTTGCTCGAGGAAAGGCGTCCTAAAAAGAAAAGAGAGTTGAATGCTGCCCTGGACTCGATTTCTGAGAAGTTTGGTGACAAGGGCGTCCTTCCGGGCACATTGCTAACCAAGTAGGGGCGACACAGCCCTGGCTGCCCAGTCTAGTTGAGGAAGGCCATCACATCAGCATTGTCATTGCGCCTGTGGGGCTATCTTTATTTCCACCCTCCGGTTTAGCTGACGGCCCGCTTCGGTAGCATTCGTTGCTACAGGCATTGTTTCACCAAAACCAACGGGTTGAATACGGCCGCTGTTCACTCCCCTCTGAACCAGAAGATCTCCTACTGAATTTGCCCGCCGCAGTGAAAGGTCCATATTGTATTCCTCTGAGCCAACACTATCCGTATGCCCCTCAACCCTTATCAGCGTTTCCGGATACCGATTAAGGACACCTGCTACGCGGTTAATCTCCCCATAAAGGCCGGGCTTGACAACTGTGGAATTCGTGTCAAATGTGACATCCCCCTTAAAGGTCACAGCAAGGAGGTTGCCTTCCCTGTTTACAGCGGCAGCTTCAGAAGCGGCCAAAGCCTGTCGCATGTCTCTTTCCTGGTTGTCCATCATTTTACCAACCCCGGCGCCTCCCAGACCACCGACAGCAGCACCAATCGCTGCTCCCCACAGGGTACTTTCAGTGTTCCCGCCAATAACCTGGCCGATTATCGCACCTGCTGCAGCACCGCCCGCGGCCCCATATGCTCCGCCCTTTTGAGTTTTTGTTTGAAGACCTCCGCACGAGACTAAAACCAATACCAACACCAGCAAACTTGCAATTTTAAATGCTTTCATTACTGCCTCCATATTCTATGCAAATTTTTCTTAATCCATGAGCCCTTGAAACGACAAAATATCCATTTCCGTGACTCGGTAAAAACGATGCAGAAATCTTATCCCGTTAACTTCCTGTCCAAATTATTCCTTACAATTGGCTGTAAATGTCGGCATTCTAGAAAGTAGGGAGAGGGCTACGCTATAAAGATACTGGCATGTCTGAAGGTCCCATCCAAGGGGCTCTCGCTCGAATAAAGACCTGGCCTGCTTTTCAAGATCCTTCTTGCCCCTTGCGGCCTCCCTTTTTGCTGCTCCGCCTATATCCTCGGCAATTCCGATCTCAGGGGTGACCTCAGTTTTTGAGGATCCGGGCTCTTCAGAAAAGGCACATGGAACTCCTGCCAGTGAAACCACAAGAAGCAGCAACCCGATAAAGGCAACCCGGCTTGGCATGAAGAGCCGATTTCCCGGGTTATTTTTCTTGGCTGTCATTGATTCAGCTTCCTGGTTTTGAAGAAGATAAGACACTGCTATGAAACGGGCGTCTGTCAAGCAAGAACTGGTTTATAGTGTCGCTAATAAGATTATCCCATAGGTTGTCCCTGAACTCGTTTCCTTCAAGCAAGGAGGATTGTGGGGC
>JARRRH010000610.1:0-641 GCA_037380925.1 Deltaproteobacteria bacterium
TGCCGTTACCAGCAGTTCCGGGCAGCCCACAGGGCCATTTACCGGCTCAGGACGGGAAAAACGAGAGAGGAAACCGGCGACATTGATCAACGCGGGGGAATTATCTGGCATACGCAAGGCTCGGGAAAAAGCCTGACCATGGTTTTTCTGATTCGCAAAATGCGGACCCTTGAGGATCTAAAGAGCTATAAGGTTGTTGTGATAACGGACAGGATATCCCTGGAGGGACAGCTCAAGGGGAGCGCAGCCCTGACGGGGGAGACCATATATCATGCCGACAACAAAAGGCGATTGGAGAAATACCTCAAAGAGAGCGCCTCAAACATTGTCTTCACCATGGTCCAGAAGTACCAGGAAAGGGCGATGGATGCTGATGACGAATATGAAATACCCAGGCCCAGGTTGTTAAAGGCGGCCGCTCCTTCGGATACAAGGCTGAAAAAACCGGTACTATTCCCGGTCTGGAATACTTCCGAGAAGATACTTGTCCTGGTGGATGAGGCCCACCGTTCTCATACCAGCATGCTGCACGCCAATTTGATGCGAGCCCTGCCCAATTGCGCCAAGATCGGTTTTACCGGCACGCCCATTATTGCCGGCAGGGTGAAGAAAAAGACCCACGAAATCTTCGGTGACTACAT
>JARRRH010000610.1:675-3373 GCA_037380925.1 Deltaproteobacteria bacterium
GACGGAAGAACCCTGGACCAATTCTTTGACGACATGTTCCGATCGCGAACCGAAGAGGAAAGGGAGGCCATTCGACGGAAATATGGGAATGTGGTCCATATCCTGGAGGCCAGGGATTTGATTCAGGCCAAGGCAGAGGACATGCTTCTTCATTACGCGGCAAACATCATGCCCAACGGCTTCAAGGCCCAGGTGGTGGCCGTGAGCCGGAGGGCCGCGATTCGGTATTATGAAGCCTTTGGAAAAGCCAGGGCCAAGCTTATGAAAAGACTTCAACTCCTGGACCCGAAGGTTCTGGCGTTATCTGAAGAGGAACAAAAGGATCTGGATGAAGAGACGCGCTTTCTGATTGCAGCCAGGAAAAATCTGGATACCTTGCGTCGCCTTGAGTTTGCAGCCATTATATCGGGAGATCACAATGATCCGCCTTCCTACAAAGAACATACGGACAAGAACACCCACGAAGTCCTGATTGGAAGGGACGGCCGATTCAAGAAACCCTTGCCCCAGGACAATCTCGCTTTCATCATCGTGAAAAGCATGCTGCTTGTCGGGTTCGATGCACCGGTGGAGCAGGTGATGTATCTTGACCGATTCATGCAAGGGCATGAATTGCTCCAGGCCATTGCCAGGGTAAACCGCCGGTATCCGGGAAAGACCCGAGGGCTTGTAGTGGACTATTTTGGGGTGGGGGACCGGGCAGATATCAAGGGGGCCTTGGTCAATATCAGGGACGAGCTGCCCAAGCTCGATGACAGGCACCGAAGGGTTTTGGGGCTGTTCCGAGAAAGGGGAATCGTGGACATCTCCGATATCGACGCCTGCGTGGATGCGCTCCGTGACGTGAGGGCGAGGGCGGATTTTATCGGGAGGTTTAAGGAATTTACAGAGAGCATGGATATCATTCTACCCCGACCCGAGGCTCTTCCCTATATCTATGATTTGAAGCTGCTCGGGTTTATCAATAAAGCGGCCTCCAACCGCTATCGGGACTCCCAATTGAACGTAGCCGGAGTGGGGAGGAAAGTCCGCCAACTCATTGACGAACATATTATAGCTCAGGGTATTGATCCCAAGGTTCCCCCCATTTCCATTCTGGATAAAGATTTTGAAAAGGAAGTGGGAAGTGCAAAGTCGAAAAAATCCCAGGCCCTGGAGATGGAGCATGCCCTGAAATACCATATTGAAAGGCATTTCAATGAGGATCCTGCTTATTACAGGAAACTCAGTGAACGGCTTAAGGCGATTCTAGATTCTTTTCGTGAGAACTGGGAAGCTCTTGCGGAAGCACTTCGGGTTTTTGTTAAAGAGACCAGGAAAGGGCGCCCAGAGGATGAAACAGGGCTTGATCCCAAGACTCAGGCGCCGTTCTTGGGTATCCTGCTGGAAGAATATGGCAAGAAGCCGAATGAAAAGAAGCTGAAGGAACTTTGTGCAGCCGTGATCGATATGGTGGATCATATCCGTCAGGAAGTTGGTGCTGTGGATTTCTGGCGGAGCCGGCATGCACAGGATATGCTCAGAATGTGGATCATTAATGAGGTTGACGACCTCGATCTGGTCCCTTTTCACAAACAGGAAAAACTGGCAGATCGCTTTTTGGAGTTATCTAAAGCCATTCATACGAAACTCATCTCAACATGATGGAAACTGCCCAAGTTGATGATCTAGCCTATACGCTGAAGCGTTCCCGCCGGAATTCCCTGGGGCTCACGGTTGAAAGGGACGGCACGGTTATGGTGAGAGCCCCCCTTGATCTTGGCCATGAAGAAATTGAAAGGTTTGTATCACAAAAACGCTTGTGGATTGAGCAAAAGCTGGCCAAGAAGGCCTCTGTCATGGGAGAGAGGCCCAAACGCGAATTTGTCAATGGGCAAGGATTTCTCTATCTCGGAAAGAGTTACCGCTTGAGGTATATTGAAAATTCTTCAGAAGGGAAAAAGCTGAAACCAAGAAGGGGTCAACAACTTCGTCTAAGGCATGGCTATATTGAACTGGACATAAAACAGAAGGCTAATGCCCGAAGACATTTTATTTCCTGGTATAAGGAAAAAACCGAAGACAAGCTCAAGGAGCGCATCCCACGGTATGATAAAAGGATTGGGGTCCAAGTTCAGAAGTTCGGGGTCTCCAATCTGGGTCACCGGTGGGCTTCTTATAGCCGAAACGGCACCATCCATTTCAATTGGCGTTCGGTGATGGCTCCCATCTGGGTCTTTGACTATATTCTGGTTCATGAAATGGCCCATATGATCGAACGCCCACATTCAAAGAAGTTTTGGCAGTTGGTATCGCGAGTGATGCCTGATTATGGGGAGCATGAGCGTTGGCTTGCAGAAAACGGCCCGGAACTAGAGCTTTAACTGTGCTGGTTCTGGCGAAGTCCCGTTCCATAAAACGGATGATTCCTCGTTTTCTGCTCCAAGAATGAGAGCCGAACAAGAGAGATATTTGTCCAAGTAGAAGGGCATGCCATGAGCTTTTACACCGAACCGACGGGCTATGAGAAGACCGCCCTTTCAGATCTACAGGGCGCGTGGGAAAATCTTCGCCAGGCCGTGGTTGACCACCGGCCGTTTCCAGAATGGGAAAGGCTTCTATTTCACATTGACGAGGGGTTGAGCTGGGAGAGTGTCAGGGACCTGGAACGGATGCGGAATACATTGCTTGTGATTCTTAATATCGCTGCCCAAACCGA
>JARRRH010000611.1:0-785 GCA_037380925.1 Deltaproteobacteria bacterium
AGACGGGAGCCTGAATCTGGACCAATCAAAGATCACCTTTAACGCTCGGGCTAAGAATTTTTCAAAACCGGATCTTCAGTTCAAGATGAATCTGGATGAGATCGATCTTGATCGGTATCTACCCCCTTCAAAGGAGAAGAAACCCGTTGGCGTCAAAGAAAAGGCGCCTGCTGAAAAGAAAGAGAAAGCAGATTACAGCCCGTTGAGAAAGCCGGTGCTGGACGGCCAGATTCACATCGGGAAACTCAAAATCAAAGGCGCCCACCTTCAGGATGTGAGCCTAAAGGTCGATGCAAAAAACGGGCTCTACAATCTGGACCCTTTTGCCTTCAAGGCTTACCAGGGTGACCTCACTTCAAAGGCGGTCTTTGATGTCCGCCAGGACACTCCAAAAATTCGTTTGGACCTCGATGGAGAGAACTTCATGGTGCAGCCTCTGCTCAAGGATGTGTCCGGAAAAGACTTCCTGGCAGGGAACACCCAAGCTAAGCTTGCCTTTCGCATGGAAGGCGACGATCCCGAAATGATCAAACGGACTCTCAACGGCCAGGGGAAGATGCTTTTCAAAGACGGTGCCATCGTGGGCATTGATGTCCCCGGCATGGTCCGCAACATCAAGACATCCTTTGGTCTTGCCGAAAAGAGCACTGAAAAACCCAGAACTGATTTTTCGGAACTGGATGTGCCCTTTACCATCACCAACGGTCTTGTGGAGACGACCGCGACCACGCTTGTGTCTCCCTTAATCCGAGTTCGGGCATCAGGCAATGCAGACCTGGTGGGGG
>JARRRH010000611.1:858-3808 GCA_037380925.1 Deltaproteobacteria bacterium
GAGATGAGAAGGAACGGAGCGGTATAACGGTTCCGGTGCTTGTGAGCGGGACTTTTACATCCCCCAAGTTCAGACCCGACATGAAGGCTATACTGGAGAAGGAACTGAAGGAGGGCCTTCCCGGTACCTCTGACCTGAAAGACATGCTGAAAGGGAAAGAGTCGCAGGAGGGTGAGCCGAAGTCCACCGAAGACGCCGTGAAAGGGCTTATCAAAAGACTTCCTTTCGGAAAGTAGTGGGAGAAGGATTAGAGATCGGAGGATCGCTCTATGTTTAAGACAAGAATCATCCCGGGAACCAGGACCTGCGCTAGGCCTTTTCTTTTTTGCTGATAAGGAGAATGACATGAATAGAGTCTTCCGGACATTTGCCCTGTTTGCTTTGTTGGCTTTTTCAGTGACAGGGGTCGGTGAGGGAGTCGAAGCTGAAGAGGACAAGGCTTCTAAAGGCATCGCCGCTGTGGTGAACGGAGCCGTAATCAAACAGGAAGAGGTTGACAGGCGCATGGACGCCTATGAGCGTCATCTTTTCCTTGACGGGAAGATTATCCCTCCTGAACGGGTCCTGGAAGTGAAACGGCGGATTCTGGAGACGCTCATCGATGAGGAGTTGCTCTACCAAGAAAGTGAGAGCAAGAAGATTGAGGTTGAACAAAGCGCCATCGATGAGGAGATACGGAGATGGAGGGAGCAGTTTTCCAGCGACGAAGAATTCAAAAAAGGAATGGCCGACATGAGCCTCACCGAAGAAGATTTGAAGTCCTACATCAGGCGAATGCTGGGCGTCCGGAAACTGCTCGATGAGGAGATCGTCACAAAGGTCAAAATCTCAGAGGATGAGGTTCGTCTCTTCTACGACACCCATCCGGACCTTTTCCAGCAAAAAGAGGAAGTGAAGGCCAGCCATATCCTTATTAAAGCCGCCACCAACATCGATGATTCCGAGAAGAAGGAAGCGCGTCAAAAGTTGAAGAGGATCAGGGAAAGGCTCGAGCAGGGAGAGGATTTTGCAGCTCTTGCCAAAGAGTTTTCCCAATGCCCCAGCGCGGCGAGGGGGGGCGATCTCGGGTATTTCAGCAAAGGGAAAATGGTGAAAGCCTTTGAGGAAGCTGCATTTGCTTTGAAAGTCGGGGAGCTCAGCGGTATCGTAGAAACGGAGTTCGGGTTTCATCTCATCAAAGTCACGGACAAGAAGAGCGAAGGGATGAAGACTTACGACGAGTCTAAGGACAACATCAGGAAGTATCTTCTGGGTACGACTGTTCGGAGAGAAAGAAGTCTTTACCTGGAGGAGCTGAAGAGCAAGGCAAAAGTGGAACGTTTTTTGGAGGAAGAGGGGTCATAAACCGGGGCTTTCACCGGAAGAGGAATCCTATTCTTTTCCCTTGACCTTTTCGAAGGCGATCGATTATGCTAGTCAGGCTTATAGTGGAGTTCTAGCTGGTGGTTGGTATCGCTCTACAAGAAGGCACCCTTTGCTAGAGTGGCGACCTCAAGCATAGAACCGGATAAGTAAGTTCAGAAAGGAGGTCTTCACTTTGGCGGAGGGTATTGTGAAGTGGTTTGATGCCAGGAAGGGTTATGGCTTTATCAAACGGGATGAGGGCCAGGATTTGTTTGTTCACTTTTCTTCCATCGATATGGATGGGTATAAGCGCCTCAATGAGGGGGATCAAGTCACCTTTGAAATTGAAGAAACAGATCGGGGACCGCAGGCCAGGAACGTGAGAAAGGTATAGAGGTTTTACCTCGTGTTGTTTTGAGGGCATCTTCTTCAAGGGAGATGCCTTTTTTGTATTCGCGGGTCCCAAGGCGGTACTGATCACAAAAAGGAGGCTATGGTGGGCACGAACATAGACGGAAATGCTTGGGTTTGGGTCATTGTCCTGAATCCTGGTGGAGAGGAGCAATTCCTGGGACAGCATGACGAGGAAAAGGATGTCTCCTTTATTCCCACTTTCCTTGAAAAGGAAGACGCTGTTGAGGGAGCCGAACAGCTGGTACAACAGGGTGGCAGGAATGTTGAAGTGCAGGCGATCCGATATCAGGAACTGGCCCGGCATGCGGCGGCTCAGGGATTCATGCTTTTTCTTGTGGACAAAGCGGGGCACGTGCTTGAAAAAATCGAGTTCCCAGCCTCGGCAATTGAATCTCCCCCAAAAGGATGTATATTGTGAATCATTCGTGAAGCTATGGTTCGCCCTGCCCGCCCTGAGCCTCGTCGAAGGGGGCCTTACGCCTTAAGCCATCTTAAGGTATGGATTATGCCCAGGAAAGAGATAAGCAGAAGGCAATTCATCAAGAAAACGGCTGAATGCGCCGCCTATGGAGCGGCAGGGCTGGCTTTGTGCGGGTTGATTCAGGGGAGCGCTAGGGGGGGAGGTGACCCGGACATCGTCCTGGCAAAAGGCCGGCCTGGGTTGGCTACCCAGGGGGCTGTGAACGCGTTGGGAGGCATGCAACGCTTCATCAAAGAAGGCGACAGGGTGGTGATCAAGCCCAATATGAGCTTTCCTAACACCCCGGAGCAGGGCACCACCACGCACCCGGATGTGGTGCGGGCACTGAGCGACATGTGCCTCAAGGCAGGGGCCGCGTCAGTGCTGGTACTGGACAATCCCCTGCGCAGTGAGGAACTGTGTCTGGAGCGGTCGGGCCTGAGAGCGGCTTGCCAGGGCTTGCCCCGCACCCAAACCCAGGCGTTAGCCGACCGGCACTTCTATGAAGAGGTTAAGGTTCCTCAGGGAAAGGATCTCACATCGACCATGATCATGAAAGAGGTGCTGAGGGCGAACGTCCTCATAGCAGCCCCTGTCGCCAAATCCCATAGCGCCACCGGCGTGAGTCTGTCCATGAAGGGCATGATGGGTCTTATCTATGACCGAGGGTCTCTACACCTGGACATGGACCTCAATACGGCGATTGTGGATCTTTGTACGGTGTTGAAACCC
>JARRRH010000612.1:0-5759 GCA_037380925.1 Deltaproteobacteria bacterium
GTGAGGATTCTGTGGGCCTTTTGTCCTTGCTTGCGGCCTGCTCGAGTGCATCATCTGATGCCTCACTGGGCTCTGCCGCGATATGTCCGACCCCAACGCGTTGCTCAAGTGCTTCGACGCGTTCGAGAAGTTCCAAAATAACCTTGTCTTGCTCTTGCAATTTTCGTTTGAGTTCTTGGACGCGATCACCCTCCGCTTTGGCCACCAGAGGAAATGTCGTCACAACGAAGACGACAAGAATCAATCGAAAATATATTGCTTTCATGTGTATTATCCTAAATACTTAACCTGTGTAATTATCGCAGTAAGACAAAGTCCGATAGTCCAACCGATAATCTGCCTGCAGGTGCAAGCGAGCCTCCCTTGGTAACGATGAATCCTACATGGCCGATATCCTGGTAATCAATCCAGCCTTTTGAGAATTTCTCCCTCGACATAGTCACATTACCAAATGCCGGATCGGCGATCAGCACTGTTTTCAGTGTTCCTCCACGAAATATCACGAAATGAGGAAACCCTTGTAGGTTAACCGGAACAATGATTGGTGCACGTGCGAAAAGACCGGATAGGGTCAATTGTCCAAGCCCAATTCCCTCATAGCCTAACCCATCGACAAAGCGCTTCATGTCAAGCAGAGAAAAGCCCTGCCTGAAACGAACCAGATTTGGGTTCGTGATGTACTCTTCACGATCAATGAGGCCGAGTGCCACTGAACGCTCAGTTACTGGAACCCCATACTGGTAACGCAAAATGGTTGCAAGCGCTGCGGCACCACAGCTCAATTCCCACTTCTGAAGAACGACATTCTGCTGTCGCTTCTCCATTAATGATTGCACTGGAGGGATCAAATTGTCGGCAAGTACGACTTTTCCGGTAAATAGGCCGCAAGCCAAAAAAAGAAAAACCAGGACACTGCAGGTACGCCTCATCAAGCAGTTAAAGAGACAGCGCACCTGCAGAATCAATTTACACAAAAAGCAAGCAGCCAAAGTCGCCTGTTGTATACTGGAAAACGCCAATTATTGTTGCCGAGCCCAAATAGCTGTGTAATCTGTATCTCCTGGTGCTGAATGTGGTCCGCCTGGCAATCCATATCCATCGCCATTAGTCGCACGTCTTGGCACGTATAAATCCCCATTATTTGCAGTTTCAGGAACAACAGTGTAATGACCTGTATCTCCTAAAGTACTTGCCTGCGGGTTGTGCATGCCAACTGCATCCTGTGTGATTACCGGACAGACAAAAGCCGAAACTTTGTAAACACCGCCCGCTGTAACCGAATCCATCTGAGTTTCGCTTAGTGAGACCGGCTCCGCATAAGCACCGGAAACCAGCAAAGTCGAAATCATCACACCTAAGGCAATTTTTATCGTCGCGCTGATCATTTTTAGTACCTCCTTCTAGTTAAAATTAGTAAATGAGAACTTATGCGACTTGGCCAAGTTGCAATCCAGCCCCGTTGAGTGAAGCATGCTACTTGGTCGATTCATCACTCTCGGGACTTGGTTTGTGATAAATCATGAAAATGTCACACAGTCATCCAGCGTTTGTAAAAAAAGTATAACATTGAGGAAAAACCTGGCGCATGAAGATGGCATCGTTCAAGTAAGTGAGCACAACATGTGAGCTGGCAAAGACATCTTTGAGGTTTCGATTGGACCTTTTGTTCGGCCCAAGACACATTTTTGGAACTTGAAAAGGCTGGTCGCCGGGGCCAGGTTCAAAAACAGCGGCTTTGCCGGTAAAATACTGACAAGTTTTGGAGTAGTGGAAGACAGGGGAACAATGAAATGGTGGAAGAATGGAATAATGGGTTCCTAATTCATAACGCATGCTGTCTCTTTTGACCCAATATTCCTTTAATCCACTACTCCATTAGTCCAGCACTCCAGGAGACTTTCGCATAAGGTAAAGACCCTGAAAACCCCCTCTGGGCGTAGCACAAGTCCGGGTCCTTGGCGCTGGTTGCGTCAGTTCTTGCCGGTTTTTCCATCCTGTCTGCTTTTGTAATTAGCATTCTGATCTGCCTGGGAATCTATCGAATCTTTTTCGAGAAAAATCCGATTGCGCTTTTCTGGTTTGGAAGAATATCGTCACGTCCTCCCTTCCTTGCTCCGCACTTCGGTGCGCACCATGAAAAGGCTTCGGTCTTCTTTTTCTACTATGTTTTCCGGCTCTAGAGGCTCTGTAAAGCTAGGCCAGCCTGTACCGGAGTCGTACTTGTCCAAAGAGCTGAAAAGCGGCTCTCCCGAAACGATGTCCACATAAATGCCCTCCCTCTTGTTGTCCCAATACGCGTTATTGAAGGCGGGCTCCGTGCCGTCCTCCTGAGTGACCTTATACTGTAAGGGTGTCAGCTTTCGGCGAAGCACCTCATCGCTCGGTTTGGTATATTGAGTGCTCCTTGGAGGTCCTGCCAACGGGTCCTTTTCGTTGCCCCACGTCTTGCTCAGGAACTGATCGCGGCCGGAGTGCCAGCGATAAAACTTGTACCGGAGTCCGTGCGTCTTGTAGTAGTCCTGATGGTAATCTTCCGCCTTGTAGAACTTCTTCAGAGGCTTGATTTCAGTCACAATGGGCTTTTCGAAAGGGCCGGATCTCTCAAGCTCTTGCTTGGATTCTTCCGCCAGACGCCTCTGCATGTTATTATGGTAAAATATGGCGCTGCGATATTGCGGCCCTCGATCCACAAACTGTCCACCCGGATCGGTTGGGTCCACATGACGCCAAAAAACCTCCAGCAGGTCTTTATAGGAGACTTTTTCGGGATCATAAAGCACTTGCACGGCTTCAACGTGCCCCGTCTTTCCAGCGGATACCTGGTCGTAAGTGGGGTTTTGCACATTTCCCCCGGTGTAGCCTGATATGACTTCAATCACACCCTCGACCTTTTCGAAATCTGCCTCAGTGCACCAAAAACAGCCACCAGCGAAGGTCGCCGTCCTTAACTTATTGCTCTGTTCCCTCGTGAGGCTTTTCTCTCCTTTCTTCTCTGCTATGTTTTTTTCTTCATGCTGAAAGGCAGCCATAAAGGGAATTGTGAGTAATAGTGCGACTAAAAGAGAAATGGTTTTCATCGCAATGCCTCCTTTGCTGCAAAATTACCTTCAGATCTATACGTTACCTATAAACATCCTGCCGGAGGGAGTCTTAAAGAGATTCTAAAAAAAGTGTCACGAATTTATAAAGATGTGATAGAGGTGGATAGGGCTTTGACCTTGTGGGACCTGAATAGCACCTATTGACCCTGCCGCGCAGACAGGTGAACAGAATATTAGCCAGCTGAATAGAATCTTCTGCAGTATCCTGTTTCTTAAATTATCTCGCTGTGCCGCGGTAGGTTGCCGCCTTTTTCAAGGCCTCTTGCATCTCTTCGATGGTAATTACAGCGGGATCATAGTATACGGTATTGATCTCCTTTGAGTTACGGAAACCCTTTTCAACACTTTTGACGCCTTTGAGCCCTTCCAGGGCTGCCTTGCCCACGTCATATCAATGGACATAAAAGACCGCCTTTGAGGATCCACACCCTTCTGCGTGTGCCAAAAGGCTGCCTGCCAAAACGAAAAGGGTAAAGATGACCAAAACCATCCTGAAGGATCTAAAGCTGACAGATCTCTCTTTCACCGTGTTGTCCCCCTTGGGCATTCTTCCTTGAATGAATCAGCGCTTTTGCAGCGTCATTTGGTAAACGTATTTGACCCAATCATCTCCGTAGTAGCCTTCCGCCACAACACGTAAGGGAAAGCCATGTCTTCTGGGAAGGGGCTTTCCATTCACCTGATAGGCCAGGAAAACTTTATCGGTAAGGACATCCTCAACAGGGAACTCCTCCACTTTCTTATAGGAAACCCTTGGCCCTGAAAAGACCACGTGGGTGACATCGCTCTCTGCCCCTGCTTTCTCTAACAGGGTTTTCATGGAAATGCCTTTCCATCGGCCGTGATTGGCAAAAAACCCGTTCAAGTTTCTTTTTCACACTGCCGGTCACCTCGAGGTGCCATTCATCCAGATTCACTTCATGATCGGATGTCCCCATGGTGCCAAAATTCTCCAGTGAGGTAATCTCCAAATGCCTGGTATCCAGTGAGCTGGGGTCTCTGCCAACAAGGCTTTCTCTTTTGGTGCCCTTGGGCAGTATGGTTTTCTTTGCCTTCCCATAAGTCCACCGGACCGCTGAGAAAAGAGGGGTGAACAAAAGGCCCGCGCCGGCGAGAAATTTCATGCTGATTTTAAGGAACTCTCTGCGTTTTTTCATACGCCCTCCTGACTTTTTTCAAGAATAACTGCCCCCAAACTTTTGAACCGATCTTCCGGTGAGCATTTGAATGTGGCCATGGACTGGCGCTGAGATCCAGAATTCTTCCATTCGCAGTATTCTCCAACATGGACATCCAATATCACGTGGTCATCACGAAGTTGTCACTTTTGGGTCACAAAACGAGGTGGAATGATGAAGGGGTTCGGCGGGGTTAAGAGTCAAGAGCAGGGATGTGGAACGCGAAAGTTGTGCCGGATTCCGGCGAAGCGGTGGCTTCAATGGACCTTTGGTGCAGTTCCAGGATCCTTTTGACGATGGCCAGACCAAGGCCGAAATGCTTCTCTCCTTTTCTGCTCTCATCCAACTGATAGAACCGATCGAAAATATGAGGCAGCTCTTCCACGGGGATTCCAGGGCCTGTGTCACTGACCTGTACCGCAATATTTTCACCCTCAGGTTTTAACACAAGGCGAACAGCGCCGCCCTGGGGCGTGTGGTGAAGGGCGTTTTCTATAAGATTTTCCAGAACCCGCTCAATAAGACCTATGTCCGCATGGGCAAAAGGAAGCCCCTCTTCAAAGTGAGTCACAATATGAACCTGTTTTTGTTCTGACTCTAGCTGAAATTTCTGGACCACATCCTGCACAAGCTCGCCCAGGTTGAAGGCCTCACGCTGCAGAGGGATTTCGCAGGAATCAAGCTTTGCCAGTTCCAAAAGTTCACTCACCAATTTGTTGAGCCTCTGACAATGCCGTATGGCTATTTCAAGATACTCTCGCCGTTCCTTTCTAGCTAAATGATTTTCTTTGATGAGCAGAGTCTCGATATAGCCCTGAAGGGTTGCCAGGGGGGTGCGCAGATCGTGAGAGACATTGGCGATGAGCTCGCGGCGCACTGCATCAGACCTCTTGAGCTCTTCCATCTGCTTCTCTATCCTTTCCGCCATATCCTGAAAAGTTAAACCGAGCCGGTCGATCTCGTCCGAAGTCCGATGTTTTCGCTTTACGGGGAGGTGCATCTGTTCGGCCGTTTCTCCTCTTCTAAAGGCGTCCACGACATTCGCCAGCCGCCTGAGCCTTCTTGTCAACACGGCAAACAATATCAAGCCCGCCACCAATGCGAACAGCAGGCTGGCCCCGATCATCCAGGCACTCAATTGGAGGATGTAGCTTCCCTCCAATTTCTGCACCACGCTGTCGTAAATCTCCCCACCAAGAATCACATAAAGATAGCCCTCCAGCTTTCCCTGCTCAGGAATACGGGCCGCGGTGAAGGCCTTTTTTCTCTCGGGATCCCGTGGGTCATCCCCTAGGAGAGGCATGGTCATGTCGCCATCAAGCCATCTTTTTACCGGTCCTAAATCGACATGCTCCCGCTTTACTTTCCCTTTGGGCGCGGAATAGGCGAGAATATGGCCCTCTGAGTCAAGGAGGTAAATCTCTATGCCCGGATTAATGACCATCAACATATGAAAAATTTCCTCAAGTGCCTTCTGATT
>JARRRH010000613.1:0-3519 GCA_037380925.1 Deltaproteobacteria bacterium
CCTCGGAAATCAGAAAAGACTCGGACTGATCCGTTTTCATATCCCGGGGAAAAAACCTGGGACCCGGCTTCAGCAGGGACTTCAGTTCCTCTAGAAGGGCTTCAAGGCCGTCCCCTGGTAAAGCAGAGACGGGAAGGAATGCTTCGAACGGATGGCGACCTCTGTAGGTCTCGATGATAGGTAAGACCGCCTTTTTGGGCCCCAAGTCGATTTTGTTGATGACCAGAAGGCAGGGCTTTTTCACTTTCTTGAGGTTACCCAGTATCCTAGGCACCTCCCGATCTTCGGGATGAGGCATCTCGATCATGACGGCGATGATATCGACCTCTTGTAAAGCCGCCTGGGCCGAGGCGACCATGCTCTCATGCAAGGCCGTGCGTGTCCTGTGAATTCCCGGCGTATCCATGAACACTATCTGACACCACTCGCCGTGATATATGCCCAAGATCCGATTCCTTGTGGTTTGGGGCTTTGGCGAAACTATGGCCACCTTTGTACCCAGCAGCCGGTTCAAAAGGGTGGATTTCCCCACATTGGGAGGCCCCGCGATCGCAACAAACCCGGAGAGAAACGTCATACCCGGTCAACCTCGATCCTTCCTGCAGGGAGACTTTCATCGGGCAGCACGGCCGTGACCCTTCCCGCCATTTTGCTTTCGATTTGGCGAAGTCCCTCATTCCGGTAGCCCCGCAGCAAAGCGATCTCTCGAGGGGGAACCCTGAGCTTCACGGCTGACGCTTCACCCGGTCTTGAAAGAAGGGGCTCTATCTTCTGATGATACATCTCCGAACGAACCAGAAAGCCGAACGCTGTATGCCAAGGGCCGGCCACGATCTCGCCTTCTCTCAGCAGGGAGGATGAGGCCATCAGTCCGATTCTGATGACCGGAATTCCTTTGCCCTCCAGCCGCATACAACTCTTTGTACAGATTCTCACCGCTTCCTCTATTTTGAGGGGCCGGTAGCGTTTCTGTGATAACCAATGCGCCAACACGGTCCCTCGGATGACCACGGTCGGGTAAAGCCGTACCATGTCGGGCGAAAGGGCCGCCACCTTCTCAACTGTGGCCATGAACCTTTCTTCCGTGTCCCCAGGCAGTCCCGGCATAAGCTGAATCCCCACTTTGAAACCGTGCTGCTTTAACAAACGGAAAGATCGGATCGTGTCTTCCGCGGTGTGACCCCTCCGGCTCAGCCTGAGGACATCCTCGTCCATAGACTGAGCACCGAGTTCAACGGTTTTCACACCATATTGCTTCAGCAGCTCCAGCCGGTCCTGATCCACAGTATCCGGTCTGGTGGACACTCTGATGGAGTTGAAAAGACCCTCCCTGAGATAAGGTGCCACCGGCTCAAGGAGAGCCTTCATCCTGGCCGGAGGAAGACCCGTGAAGGTTCCGCCGTAGAAGGCCACCTCCCGGTTCTTTGCCCTATTATATTTAGGCGATTGCAGCGCCCGATTAAGAGCATTTTTCACCGTTGACGGGCCCACTGTCCCGCGGCCTTGGTCCGTCACCGTAGCTTGATCACAAAAAACACACTGGTGGGGGCACCCTTCGTTGGGAATGAAAACAGGCACAATTAAGGATTTTCTTGACCCTTGCTGAGACAACGGAAGGCCTCCCTCGCTGCTCTTTGCTCCGCCTCTTTCTTGCTCCTGCCTTCACCCGCAGCCACAACGTCGCCGTTAACGCGCACAGCGACTTTGAAAGACTTCTCATGAGCCGGGCCGCTCTCATCTGTAAGTACATATTCCGGGCGGCTTTTGTAAGTCTCCTGGGTAAATTCTTGGAGCAGACTCTTGTAATCGTCGATGGCCCCTCCCGAATCCAGTTGCTCAATGTAACGTAGAAACAGACCGTGGACGATTTCTTTTGTTTTTGAAAACCCGGCATCCAGGTAAAAGGCTCCGAGAAGCGCTTCTATGGTGTCGGCAAGAATGGATGGCTTCTCTCGACCCCCTGAAAGCTCCTCCCCTTTGCCGAGAAGCAGGAAGTCACCCAATTCAAGTTCTTTCGCCACCTGGCTGAGTCCCCTTTCATTCACCACAGAGGCTCTAAATTTGGACAGCTCACCCTCCTTGGCCTCCTGAAAGACTTCCANGGAACTCAAGCCGCTCGTTATCCCTCACGGCCGTATCCCCCAGTTCGTTCACATAGGACGAGTGCCGGAAAGCTTGCTCAAGCAGATCGGTACGTTTGAATTCGTATCCCAGTTTTCGAATCATATCCTTTATGTCTTCGCGGTTTGCCATGAGCCGCACCCCTATTCTGAGTTTGGGCAGCTAAATTGCATGATACGCAACTTCAGGCTAAGTATATGGCCGTTCTAGAGATTCTGAAACGGTTTTGTATTGATTTCTCCTTGTCACTAACATAGATTCACCTTTTTGGGAATTCTAAAGCCTGGAATTACCCATGGAGAGGACCCTATCGCCTTAAAAAGAAAGGCATTCGGAAGATTCCCCGTTTCTCGGCAAGTAAGGTTAGAGGAAGTTGGCTAAGAAGAAAAAAACCCCGAAAAAGAGACGACCCCTCCCCCCTTCCCTCTCCGCTGAGGAGCAGGCGCGCTTGGATGCCCTCCTTCAAGATCTGAAGGCGCTTCACGAAACGGATTTGAAAAAGCAGATACCGGGCCCTCAATTTGCTCGGGCCTTGGTAGAAGACTTGCCCCTTGATGACCCTGAGACTCCGCGGTTACTCGTTGCGGTCAAAGAGACGTTTCGCGACAAAGGTGTGCAAAAAGCGATAAAAAAGGCGGCTTTCAAACTTAGGCAGAAAGGGGCCCCCATTCCGGAGTTAGAGACCCGTGAGGAACCCCCCTTTATGATTCCAAAGGTGGAAAAAGAGGAACCCCTTGCGTTTCTAGGGCCTGTCGATGGCGCGGGAAGTAGGGCGTTCTTCCTTGGTTTACCGCAGTTGGCCAAGGGGGTGGATCTTGGCATGGTAAAAGAGGTTCAAGCCCTATTCTTCGAGAAGGTCCGGCCTATGGTGAAAACCAGTTTGGCCCATGCGGCGACAATTCTCGAAACAGCGTACAGGGACAAAGGGGCGAGCCAAAGGGCCGCGTCCCGGAATTATCTCCAGCTGAGGCCCTGGCTCCTCGAACACGTAACTCTCTTGGATAAGGCCCCGGTTTATGATCACCTCTCCCTCGACAGCGCCGCTCAGGAAATTCTCACCCCGTCTCAAATGGACAGGCTTCTGGGACATGAGCTGTTCAAGACATGGTTGGTTGATCCGGAAGATCTGGAACCTGTTGTAGCTGAACTTATTAAAGTCGAAGAGAGTCCCATATTCGTTTCCGACGTGCAAAAAACGGAACGCATCAACCAGATCAAGGAGGACGCCCTTGCCATGCTTTACCCCGATGAAAAACGGCGGCGTATGCTGGGACGACTGGAAGAAATGGCCTACATCTTTCTGAAACTGGAAGACGAGATCATGGCCCGGCTTTCTCTGGCCGCCGCCATGAGCTTAAAGGAAAGGGACACCCGGTTTCAAGTGAACCCCTTTCTGAA
>JARRRH010000614.1:0-4007 GCA_037380925.1 Deltaproteobacteria bacterium
CACTACACCTTACTTCGCAGATAGGTAAATGCGCGCTTTCCTGTATTTGGTGATGAATTTCAGTGTATAGGCCTTTGGTTTTTCAGTGCTCGGGGATTTTACGCAGGATCGGGCATTCCAAGGAGGGGATGAATTAGCGGGAGCAAAATCACTCCGCAAACATAAAAACGGCCATTGCCGAAAAAAGGGCTGCCAGCACGCGAAGGAGTCAATGGCTAAAGCTTTTGGGGGCACCAAGGAAATCAAAGGGCTTCATTCGACAATTTCTAGAACCGTGTTTTTCCTATTTTTGGCCGAAGCACCACTCAGAATGGTTCTAATCGCTTGGGCATTCCTCCCGTGCTTGCCGATGATTTTTCCCATATCCTCTTTGGCCACCCTCAATTCGATTACCGATGTCCGTTCTCCAGCAACTTCGTTGACGACCACATCCTCGGGTTTATCCACCAAGGCCTTCGCCAGCATCTCGATCAAATCTTTCAGGTCCATGGTATCGGCCTCCTTGTCCGCGTGTCGGCTTGTCTCGAAGCAAAGACCTGTCGAAATCAAATATATTCTATCAGATTATAGCATGAGTTTCTAATGGGATACTTCCCTTTTTATTTTCAGCCGCCTTCTTTTGTCTCAGTTGTCCGGATTCATCAAAAGTCTTCGCCTTGTCGAACGCGATGCCTCCAATGCAACGAAGCTCCGCCTCCCTGGGACGTACCGGTCCTGGACGGACTGCCCGTAAAGGCGTTTGCCAAGGATGGCCTGTTCTCCTGGAACATTCCTGTCCAAAAACGGTCTCGCGATGTTTCAGGGGTATGGGGGTCTCTTTTCAAAAACGATGGGAACCGGAAAAAACTCTGCAGAAAGGTGCCCCCAAGGCGGGCGGAGACCATCATCAATCCATTCCATGGAAGGCTTTTCATGGCCATATCCAGCTCATCTTTGATGGCATCGGCATCGTCTTTGAGCATGGCGATTTCATCCTCCGGGGCCATGGCCTCAACCGGCGGGCCGTAGGCGGGACCATACCAACCGCCCCAAGAGGGGCCCCATCCTTGCCGGCCAAAGCCTCTGCCGAAGCCCCTTCCCCAGCCGAACCCTCGGGCGTAACCCCGTCCAAAACCGCGTCCTCGACCAAAGCCTCTTCCCCGGCCAAATCCCCAGCCGTAGCTCGGGCCATGCACCGGGCCGTAGCCAGCCCATCCGGGGTTGCAGAATCCGCGGCCTCCCCCGGTCATGGGACCGGCACCCATGGGTCCTGTTCCATCAAAACCAGGCATACCAAACACCTCCTTTCTCTTGTGTTTTGCTTAGAGAAACCCCGCCCGCGAAACCGCACGGGCCTCACCACGCAGGGTAAAATCTGCGGCTCCCATAGCCTCTGCCGCGACCAAAGCCCCGTGCAAAACCACGGCCTGGGCCACGGCGCCAACCAAAAGCTCGACCCCGCCAAAAGCCGCGGCCATAACCCGAACTCCGCGTTCCATGTACCCAACCGGGATATGGGCCTTGCTCGCTACGGTAACCGCCACAATAACCGCGCCCCCATCCAGTCATGGGGCCGGCCCCCATAGGGCCTGTACCATCAAAGCCAGGCATGCAGCACACCTCCTTTCAAAACCTGCCGCCCCATCCCCTGCGGTGCCTTCCTCGGCCTCGAGGCGGCATGGCAAAATGTCCGCCCTCAATTCTGAGGACCTTGCCCACAACCAGTGCGTCTGCAACAATGGCTCTTGCCTCCGCGAGAATTCTGCCGAAGGTCTGACGCGAGACATTCATGATCCGCGCGGCCGTTTCATGATCCAGCCCTTGATGGTCGGACAGCCGAATAGCCTCCAGACCTTCTATAGGCAAGAGAACCTCTTCTCTGCCCCACGGGGGCATCGAATCCGGAACAAAAGCATTCACAATCGGACGTCCCTGAACAAACCGTAATTTTCTCGGCCTCGGCATCGCCGTCGCCTCCAGTTATGAGCCTGCGCTCATAATACAATTTAGCCACACAAGGTGTCAAGATCTTTTTTGAGCATAGGCTCATTTAATATGCCTTAAATGATCAGGAATTTTCTTTGGCCTTGATTTTCTCGCCGCCCGACTATATTTTACTTGCGTTCCTCTTTGGTGAAGCCCGTCTAATATTCCATGAAACTTCATGGCGAAATCGTTGCTTGATCAAACTGGGCTTGTCGGGCTTCGCACAGGAGCCGAATGCCAAAGCTCTAAGCTCAAATGCCAAATCAAATCCTAAGCCCCAATGCCAAATGTTTTAGATTTTGAACTTTGTCATTGCCCAGGCTTTTATCAAAACCGAGGCCAAAGTTTCCTGTTCGATCAAAAAACCGGTTGCGTCGGCAGCCAGCGGTTAGGCTGTCTCGTGGAAAAGGAGACCAATCCAAAATGAAAGACCAGTGGGAACAGAACCTGTCCTGCGCCACCCGGTGTGCGAGGTGCGGAAGGGACCTCACCTTCGCGGATGAGAGGGTCCTTTCTGTTTATGACCATGAGGCCATCTGCGTGCCATGCAAGAAAGAGGAGGAGAAAAGGGCCGATTACCCGGAGGTCTCAAAAAATGTCATCGGGCAATGTATGACAGAGCAAGAGTTGACCATGGTGGATCCCGGAGGATATTGCTTTCACCACTTCTACCCTTACAAGTGCTGACCGCCAAAAAGCGATCTTCACCCCACTTCAACTACACAGATCCCTCAAGAGCCTGCGGTCACGGTCGAAACCATCACAGCTTAAATGACTTGACTAAATATTTTTTTATGGTATTATAACTTATTATCACTCAATACCCCCTACAAGTGCTGACCGCCAAAAAGCGACTTTCATCCCACTTCAACCACACAGATCCATCGAGAGCCTGCGGTCACGGTCGAAGCCATCACACCTTAAATGACTTGACTAAAAATTTTTTTATGGTATTATAACTTATTATCACTCAATACATTATATTCATCTTAAACATGAGGAGACAGGGAAAGATCCCTTTCCCAAAAATGGACCGGAGCACCGATATTCGCTGACCTAGAAGGAGGGCAAGAATTTGGAACAGAGTAAAGAGGTCTACAAAAAGGAATATAGAAGGATCACGTTAAAAACAACGGACGGCGACACACTCAAGGGCAAAGTGAACATCGGGATTAAGACGAGAGTCGCCGATCTCTTTACCCGATCAGACGAGCCTTACATCGTTTTGTCCGATGTGGAGCATAAGCAGGGTGCCAAAAAAGTCCTCTTTGTCAACAAAGCTGCTATTGTGTGGGTAGAACCCCAGGACGATTAAATGGAAAGATCCCATAGCTCATGGTGGAAACGGCATCCTTCCAAAGGGTATTTCAAAATTCCATTCGAATCGCAATTCCTCGGTCACGATTCGGCCGAGCACCCGCCCCTCTTAAAATTTCCGACAGCCCTTTAAGTTGCCTGCGCCCCAACGCCCCCGATTGAGGCCGTTATCTCGAACTCCGGAGGACGGTCCATCTGTTTTTTCACAATGCAAAGACGGGTAGAACGAATGATAGCCTTAACATACTCTTCCGGGAAGTTGGGAGGAAGGATCATGGAGATCTCAACCTTGTCTATCAATCCCGTTTCGCCATTGTCATGAAATTGAAGGGACAGCTTCAGGTCCTTTACGTCAATTCGGCGGGCCTGACAAAAGGAAAGGGCATATATACCGGCACACGTCCCTATGGAGGCCAGAAAAAGATCAAATGGTTCAGGGGCTGTGCCGTCTCCGCCCTCTTCTTTTGGTTGGTCCGTCTTATGGACAAATCCTTTGAATTGGGCATCCACTTTTTTGCCTCCAGGGAAAGTGATTTCCATGTTCATTGGCGACTCTCCTTTGTGCATAAACGATGGGGTGGTGGACCCTGAAAGTTCTTGTCTTCTTGCTCTCAAAGGTGATTATAATGACCCGCAGCGAACACTTTGCGAACCTACGCAAGAAAGGAATAGTGGGTCATGGAAAAAAGTATCCAAGAAATTAAGAAATACCTCGATTACATTGA